>CAXSIE010000575.1:0-3182 GCA_964237295.1 uncultured Flavihumibacter sp.
TCGTATTACTGAAGGCTGTGAATCATTGATTATCTGTTGTAAAACCCGGTTCCGATAAGCAGTCGCGCCTGCTCCAACAGGGTCTAATATCCATGGTTTCTTTAGCTGCTCTGCCCTGGCAATTGCCAGGTTCATGCTTTCAACCCAGTATTCATCTAACGTCCCTATATTGATTACCAAGGCACCTGCAATGTTTACCATTTCTTCTACTTCCTCATGTGCATGTGCCATAACGGGGGAAGCGCCAACGGCCAGTAAAGCGTTGGCGGTATTGTTCATCACAACATAGTTTGTAATACTGTGCACCAATGGCGCATGGTATCTAACAGACAATACCTCTTTCCAGATAAGCTCCTTCATAATTAAATATTGAATAAAACGAGACAGCTTGAGGTAGTAGAAAGGATATAATAAAAGGATCAGCATTGCTTTTTCCTACGCCGGTATTAACCGGATCAGGTGCAAAGGGTATGATCTCAGTCCTTCTTATGGACACCCCTAAAGCTTACGCAAGGTTAACTGATTAGAAGGGGTTAAAAAAATAATATTTGAAGTGAAGGGTGTTGTCAACTTTTATTCGTACGATACAAACCTGTATTATCGTTTACTTATTCGACCGTTTTTGGGTACTCATTGGACGCGAATATGCATGATTGAAAATTTGATTTTTATTGTAATGAAATAATTCCATCCTAGAAGTTATGTCTAGGTCCAAAACCGTCCTGTATTTCAATTCATATACTACAGATACAAAACAATTTATTAGTACAGATATATTCTCCCCTTGAACGGCTCTCATATATATACCCTGAAAAAACCAAGAAAGGGGTGAAGAAAAAAAACGGAGGTTTCCCCTTCAATGACATGAATTGATATTACTGGTTTCAATTGATCCTTTTAGAATGATTCTGTATTGTTGTAAAGGAGACGGGCTGCAAACTTCATCCAGCTAATGCGCTGGATGGAGATATGTTTATTTCAATTAAATCAGAACCGAATCTTATAATAGAATAGTACTTTTATTTATTTTCCTCTGTCTGATTATTCTGTTCGAGTTCTTTTTCCAGTTCCTCTATAGTCGGCAGGCTGCCTTTGAGGTTTTCGGGGATTGCGGATGTTAACTGATATTCCGTTATGCCGATTGGCTTGTTTATATCCCTTAACGCATATTCAGCGGCGATTTTGTTTTTATCCTGGCAGATGAGCAGGCCGATAGTTTTCTGGTCGGAAGGATGCCGGAGCTTATCATCAACTACTGAAAGGTAAAAATTGAGCTTACCGGCAAACTCCGGCTGAAATTTGCCTTTTTTTAGCTCGATCACCACGTAGCAGCGCAGCTTCAGGTGATAGAACAGCAGATCGATGTAATAATCATCTTCACCCACTTCGAGGTGATATTGCCTGCCCACATAGGCGAAGCCTGCTCCCAGCTCGACCAGGAATTTGGCGATATGGTCAATTAACCCCTTTTCCAGATCCTTTTCATGATAGTCATCTGACATGGTGAGGAAATCGAAAATGTAGGGGTCTTTGAAAACCTGCTGGGCGAGATCAGACTGTGGTGCTGGCAGAGTGGCGATAAAGTTTGTTATGGCGCTTCCCTGCCTGGCGTGTAAACCGCTTTTGATCTGCAGACTTAAAATGTCACGCGACCAGCCATTTTCTATGGTTTTTTGCATGTAGAAATTCCGTTCCTGCTTAGCTTTTACCCTGTCGATCAGTAACATATGGTGCCCCCAAGGCAATTGTGCAGCAGGCTGCTGCACAATTGTAAAATCCGAATATATGGAAGCAAACTGACGCATGTAATTGAGGTTCCGGCGGGAAAGCCCTTTCATATCGGGGAACTCCCTTTTAAGGTCATTAGCCAGGCGTTCCGTTACCTTATCGCCCCAATTGGCCTTTTCCTGCTGTTCCAGAATGGTTTTGCCTATCTGCCAGTATAGTGCAAGCATATGAGCATTGGCGCTAAGGACGGCTTTTATTCTGGCTTGGCGTATCTCAGTTTTAATACCCTCCAAAATTTGGGGATATGCTTCAGGAAGATCTTGCATACGGAATAAATATACCATATAGCTATTAATGCAAATGATTATTCTGGCAACTGTGCAGGGCTCATCTCACAAAATGATGCCGTATACTGAAATCGAACGTTTTTTTATACAGCCAAATGCCAACTTTTTGATTATTTGATTATACCTGTTTTAATGAATACTCATGTGAATTCTGGATTCAAAAGGGTTAATTCTTTGACTAGATCCTGCACCTTGTTACTGATCAGGTCTCTAACCTTATTGAACTCTACCCGCTCCATATTTTTAGGATCTGGGATTTCCCAGTTGATGAATTTCTTGGCAGGCATCCACGGGCAGGCATCACCGCAGCCCATTGTTACAACTGCATCGAATGGGGCATACTGTTCTACCTGTTGCAATGATTTAGAATCGTGTTTGCTCAGGTCATAGTCCAATTCCTTCATGGCGGCAATTGCCTTTGAGTTTACAATGCCAGAAGGTTTGCTTCCTGCGCTATATGCCTGGACAGATTCAACGCCGTGAATTTTTGCAAATGCCTGGCTCATCTGGCTGCGGTTGCTGTTTTCAACGCATACGAATAATATTCTCTTTTGCTCACTCATATCAAGCCTTTAAGTAGTTTGTAATTTGGAAGTTGAATAGAACTTTTTCTTTAACCAAAAAGCGACATTGACCAAGCCGATCAATGCAGGTACTTCAACAAGGGGCCCGATCACTCCGGCGAATGCCTGGCCGCTGTTTATGCCGAAAACTCCGATTGAAACTGCAATAGCCAGTTCAAAGTTATTTCCCGCCGCTGTAAATGACAGGGCAGCATTCTGGGAATAATCTGCACCCAGAGCTTTGCCAAAGAAGAATGTTACCAGGAACATTATAGCGAAATAATTGCTAAAGGGATTGCGATTCTGATTACGTCCAACGGGATCTGAACTATCATTTCACCCTTAAGGCTGAACATGGCCATTATAGTGAACAGCAATGCAATCAGTGTTATGGGGCTTATAAAAGGGATAAACTTTTTTTCATACCATTCATTGCCTTTGGCCTTTTTAAACAGGTAACGGCTTAGAAACCCTGCAAAAAAAGGAATGCCTAAATAGATCATCACGCTTTGGGCGATCTGGCCGATACTGACATTTATTGCAA
>CAXSIE010000576.1:0-3148 GCA_964237295.1 uncultured Flavihumibacter sp.
ATCCAACCTGTAGTTAACATGCTGTCTCCCGGGCAGGTGATGAATACCTCGTTCGACCCTTTAGATCTCGTAAATACCTATGGTGCATTCGGAACCGTAGGACGGGAACGTTTGAACGTGGTATTTGAAGGAACGATGGACGAGCAGCCTGACGACAAAGCCAGTTGGAAACCCTATATTTACAAAGGTCTGCCTGTGTTGCTTGACAAACGGCCGCCCCAAATAGCCCCCTATCAGTTGCGTTTAGACTGGCAAATGTGGTTTGCCGCTATGTCGTCTCCCGGTGAATATCCATGGACGCTGCATCTTGTCTCGAAACTTCTCCATAATGATCCCGGTGCGGTAAGTTTATTTGCCGGCAACCCCTTCCCGGGCAAGCCGCCGTTATACATCCGGGCAGTTCTGTATCGTTATACATTTGCAAAGGCAGGCAATCCTCAGGGCCGTTGGTGGAACCGGGAACGGGTAGACCTCTGGCTTCCGGCCATATCCACCAAAGATCCGCGCCTGACTGAATTCCTGAGAAGTTCAGGATGGATTCCCTGAAACTATTGGGGCAGGAAAAATACAGTGAATTCAAAACAACCCCTCACATATGATCGCTGTGCCCCTCCGAGCCTTCCTGTCTCCGTGGGTGGAAAACACCTACGTAGTTGCATAAGTTGTAACTTAAGTTGTTGATGAGATGTTTGTCGCATTTTACCCGCTTAATGTCGGCTTAACACGCTACACAATTTCCCTCCGTAATATACCTTTAAGTTGAACTTGGAATTACTCAAGACTTAAATTTTTTAATCTTAAAACTTAAATCAAATGGCTAGCGTTAGTACTTATCTGAATTTCCCCGGTAACACGGAGGAAGCATTCAACTATTACAAAAGTATTTTTGGTGGTGAATTCTTTGGAGGAAAAATAATGAGGTTCAGCGATATTCCCGAATCACCTGACAATCCTCCCATGGCAGCAGGAGATAAAAATATGGTGATGCATGTTGAATTGCGTATTCTCGGCAGCCATAATTTAATGGGAACAGATGCGCCGGAGTCTATGGGATTCAAAGTAAATTTTGGTAATAACAGTCATATCAATCTTCAACCGGATACACGGGAAGAAACAAAACAATTATTTGATAAATTATCGGAGGGCGGAAAAGTATCAATGGAGCTTCAGGATATGTTCTGGGGTGATTACTTTGGCAGTTGTGTTGATAAATACGGTGTACAATGGATGTTTAACTGCAATGAAAAAAAGTAGTGCTATTGCTATCAGCCCTCAGCTACTTCGCTTACGATAGATAGTGTTATGTTAACCGTAACCTGATACTGAAACCAATAGGAGTTTCTATAACCACAGAAGGCCTTATGTAATTTCAAATATAAAAGAACTACAAACTTCTTAAGTCAAACACGCCGGATATACATTATTTTTTATTGTGAGGAAAACTTTTTAGGCTTTATCCCGATATGCTTTTCAAACAACCGCGTAAAATGGCTGAGATTAGAGAAGCCTAATCGATAGCCAGCTTCTGAAACCGAACACTTTTTGTTTTTGATAAGGTATGCGGCTTCGTCCATCCTGAACGACTGGTAATAGCTGTAAATGCTATTGCCAAAAATCTGCTTAAACATTCTTTTCATTTTACTTTCACTCATTCCTGAAAATTGTGTGAGTTCAGTCAGATCAGGCGGGGTACTTAAATCTGAAAGTATCTTATCCCTCATCACATACAACATTTTCGCGTCAGCAATATTAATGGGATAGGTGCTGGTATTATTCCGTTTCAACAATTCTGCAAATAACAAATAGATAAGCGCTTCTGCTTTGAGCTTGTAATAAAAATCATGTAGTAACTGCGGCACTTGTGCCTGTATGATTTCGGCTGATACCTTTCGTATTTCCGGAGATATCAGTTCTTCATAAACAAACGGTTGCGTATTATTCAAAATAGATTCAAAAAGCAGGTGTTTATCTTTTAAGTGCAGCAAACCCTTTACTATGTTTGCGTGAATTGCAATGGCAATGCTGTTGATTTCCTGATGTGCAGGAAAAATGTTATCAAAGGCAAGGTCGTTTGATGCCACCTGTACTGAAGGCATTTGTTTATAAGATAATACTGATCCGGTACGCTTTTCATTTTGCCGTGGAGAAAGCACATGATGGAATGACATAATCACAATGCCTTTCTTTTTCCTGGCAGTAAGGCGTTTGATAACCAGATCTTCATAAAGCGTAAAACAGTTAACGACCAGCTTAAATGAACCTAAGTCAACGAACTTGAGATAACCTTTTCCCATTTTTTCCGGTATGCTGATTATACCGTTTTCTATACCTGTGCCTAAGCACCGGGCAAAGTCCTGCATAAAAGAGTAACCATTATCCGTTGTAAATTCAAATTCCATAATCTGACCGTAATAGACTATTAATAGGCCGAATATAGCTATTTAAAGACCAAATAGTAATTCAATTTTGCATCGTTGATCGATACTAAAAAATTAAATAAACAGCTATGAATTTGATAAAAAACAAAAAGATCGCAGTTATTGGTGGTGGTCCTGTTGGTTTAACAACCGCCCGTTTGCTTCAGATGAGAGGGGCAAATGTAACAGTATTTGAACGTGACAAAAATGAAAATACGCGTATAAGCGGAGGCACACTGGACATACATGACGGAACCGGTCAGGTTGCACTGCAGGAAGCAGGTTTGCTGAATGCTTATTTTAAAAATTCCCGAAATGTTGGCGAACGAATGTATGACATGTTGGGAAATCTTAAAGAAGAGGAAGTGCCAACAGAGGAAACGAAGTATTCACGCCCGGAAATTGACCGTAAAGAGTTGCGGAAGATTATGCTGGATGTGTTACAACCCGGAACGGTATTATGGAACAAACATTTTGATTATGCTGAACCAGGCCGGCCGGCCAGATTGCATTTTAAAGACGGCTGTATAGAAGAAGCTGATATTGTTATCGGAGCCGACGGCGGAAAGTCTGGCTTGCGTTCTCTTGTTACCGATGTGCAAAGGATTTACACAGGAACAACAGTTATCCAGGGTGAAGTGCGTCTTCCACAGACTGTATGCCCTGCTATTTATAAAATGGTGAACAACGGCAACCTTGCTGCTTTGGGCGAACAAAAAGTAATAGCAATA
>CAXSIE010000577.1:0-1353 GCA_964237295.1 uncultured Flavihumibacter sp.
TTTGTATTAACCTTACACTTCGTACCTGCTACCTTATACCTATATTATTGTTGATAGCTTTTTGTGCACAAAGTCAGCCTGAAACCAGACAAAAAGCTCCGGATATTGATTTACCAGATATAAATGGGACTGTTCAAAAATTATCTGATCTATCCGGCAAAGTGGTGCTCATTGATTTTTGGGCTTCGTGGTGCGCACCTTGCCGCCGATCCAATCCCATCCTGGTGCGGTTATATGCAAAATATCAGCAAAAGGGTTTTGAAATTTATAGTATCAGTATTGATGAAGACAAAGCTGCCTGGAAAAAAGCGATTGTAACCGATAAAATGTTATGGACGCATGTAATTGAAAACGGTGGATGGGATGGGCCGGTAGCAACTGCCTGGAAAATTGAGCAGGTGCCTACATCTTATCTGCTTGATAAATCAGGAAATGTGGTAGCCCGGGATCTCAGCACCCTGAACCTGGAGCATAAAATTATGGAACAGTTAAAAAAGTAATCAATAGTGAAAAAATATGCAGCCATAATTTTACTTTTTTTTTACTGTTTCCACTCAACAGCACAGGAGCTTTTTGTTTTCACTGAACCCGCTTCCAATATGCCGGCACATTCTGTTTCTACAAAGCTTACTGCCAGGTATCCTACCGGTAAAAACAACAACACATTCAAACAGCGTTATACACCTGAAGTAATGTTTGGCATCAGCAAGCAACTTATGGTACACATGAGCACAACTTTTTCTGATTTCTATTCGCAGCAGTTACATTGGGAATCATGGAAACTCTATGGCAAATGGCGTTTTTTTTCTCAGGATGAAATTCACAAGCACTTTCGGCTGGCAGCATTTGCCGAAGTGTCCTATTCTCAAAGTCCTTTCATTTATGGTGATATTAACCTTGAGGGGGACAACAGTGGCATCCAGGGCGGATTGATTGCCACTCAATTATTAAATGAACTGGCATTATCTGCCACTACCAGTGTAATCAGGGTTTTTGCACCCGCGGGAGAACGTACCGGATATTCAGTTCAATCCCTTCAGGCATTAAATTATACATTATCTGCTGGATATTTATTGTTCCCATATGAGTACACGGATTATAAGCAACCCAATCTTAATATTTACATGGAGGTAATCGGAATGCGTGGATTGGATCAGAAAGATTATATGCTGGACATAGCGCCTTCACTGCAACTTATCTTAAACAGCAACTTTAAAATCAATGCCGGCTACAGGTACCAGCTTAACGGCAATATGCTCAGGATAGGAGAAAGGAACTGGGTAATTGGAATAGAAAGAACGTTCTTATAAATGATTAATGGTTAATGATTAATTATTTACGGTGAGATCTTTT
>CAXSIE010000577.1:1363-3136 GCA_964237295.1 uncultured Flavihumibacter sp.
TTGATTTGATTACTTAAGCTCTCGATATGAAGGTGCCAGTCTCCTAGAGAAGCAGCCTTCAAAAGTTTATAATAAAAAAACTTCTATTCAAGACTTTCAAATTTAGCTTCTTATTATAGTACGTCAAAAAAATCCCGGTTCAAAATGAACCGGGAAAATACTTCTATACAATAAACCACTAACCATTAATCATTAATACCTGTACATATCTGTCTTATACGGACCTTCCTTGGCAATACCAAGGTAAGTGCTTTGGGCAGTGGTAAGTTCATCCAGTTCAACACCAATTTTTGAAAGGTGCAAACGGGCAACTTTTTCGTCAAGGTGTTTAGGTAAAACGTAAACTTTGTTTTCGTAATTGCTACTGTTGGTCCAAAGTTCAATCTGGGCCAAGGTCTGGTTTGTAAAGGAGTTACTCATTACAAAAGAAGGATGGCCTGTAGCACAGCCAAGATTTACCAAACGGCCTTCAGCTAATACGATGAGGTCTTTACCTTCGATATTGTATAGATCAACCTGTGGCTTAATAGTGTCTTTGGTGTTGCCATAGTTCTTATTCAGCCATGCCATATCGATCTCGATATCGAAATGACCGATATTACAAACGATCGCTTTATCTTTCATCAAACGGAAATGTTGTTCAGTGATCAGGTCGCGGCAACCACTTGCTGTAACGATGATATCAGCTTCTTTAACGGCATCTGCCATTTTCTTCACTTCAAAGCCATCCATTGCAGCCTGTAATGCGCAGATAGGATCAATTTCGGTAACAATTACCCGGGCGCCCGCTCCTCTTAATGACTCTGCCGATCCCTTACCCACATCACCATAACCACCAACAACCGCTACTTTTCCTGCCATCATGATGTCAGTAGCCCGGCGGATAGCATCTACCAGTGATTCTTTGCAACCATATTTGTTATCGAATTTTGATTTTGTAACGCTGTCGTTAACGTTAAAAGCAGGAACCGGCAATGTACCTTTCTCCATTCTTTCGTACAGGCGGTGAACACCTGTAGTAGTTTCTTCAGACAAACCCTTAACGTGTTGTATCAGTTCAGAATATTTGTCGAATACCATATTGGTAAGGTCGCCGCCATCATCCAGGATCATATTCAACGGACGGTCTGAACCGCCGAAGAACAAAGTTTGTTCAATACACCAGTCTGCATCCTGCTGCGACTGTCCTTTCCAGGCAAAAACACCGATACCGGCAGCGGCAATAGCGGCGGCGGCATGATCCTGGGTGGAGAATATATTACAAGAGCTCCATTTAACTTCCGCTCCAAGTGCCACAAGGGTTTCAATCAATACGGCTGTCTGAATGGTCATATGGAGGCAACCGGCAACGCGGGCGCCTTTCAAAGGTTGGGTAGCGCCATATTCACTTCTTAACGACATAAGGCCGGGCATTTCCGCTTCCGCCAATCTGATTTCTTTTCTGCCCCAGTTGGCAAGGTTCATATCTGCCACTTTGTACTTCAGGTTGAAGTCTATTGTTGAATTTGTTACGCTTGACATCATTAAAATTGTTTGATTTTGCGCAAATTTAAAACTATCCTTTAATATATGCAATTATGTTGTTTGTTTTGCTTTTTTTGGAGTGCGAGATGATGAACAATGAATATTTTTTTTAACACAGAGAATAGCCAGAGGGAAAAAACGCAGAGGTCACAGAGCAAACCCTCTGCGTTCTCTGTGTTTCCTCACTCCGGCTGTTCTCCTATATAACTACATGTAACGTAGTTAGTAATCAGGGTGTTATTCATGCGG
>CAXSIE010000578.1:0-3128 GCA_964237295.1 uncultured Flavihumibacter sp.
AAATCCAAAGTGGTCAGGCTTTTCAATTCTCCGATCTGTGCAGGCAAACTGTCCAATCCGGTACTGCTCAAATTCAAAGTGGTCAGGTTTTTCAATTCTCCGATCTGTGCAGGCAAACTGCTCAATTGGTTACCGTACAAATTCAAATAGGTCAGACTTTTTAATTCTCCGATCTGTGCGGGCAAACTGCTAGTTATTCCACCATTAATAATAAGAACTTTTAGTAGGGTTTGAGAAAATATTTCTTTAGGAAAGCTGTCTAATTTAATGCCTCTTAGATCTAAAGCAGTAAAATCACCGCTTGCCTTTAGGTCTTCTAATGTATAAGCAGCTTTAAATTTATTTCCAATTGTATCTAATAAATAATCAACTAACTTATCATTTTCTTTCAATTTAACCTTTGCAAAACCAGTGTTATCAAACTGTTCGGCTTTTTCATACAAATAAGGAATTACCGGTTCACCTTTTTTATTTATAAAACCATATTTATCATCTTTAAATGCCAAAGCCAGCTTTCCATCATAGAAGTAAAAGGCTTCAATGAGTTTTTTTATATTCGTTAAAGCAACCTCGGCCCTCTTGGCGTTAATAGATGCTTCCTGCTTTTTAGTGTACGCCCATATTGCAAGACCAATCATTATTACCAGGGCAACACTTATCCATCGTATAAAACGCTTTTGTGATTGCTGGGTTTTTTCCAACAGTTGTTGCCTTTCCTGTAAACGCTGCGTCTCTGCTTCCTGCTGTATTTTTTCTGCGGCCTTTTGTTTTGCAACAGCTTCGTAGCTTTGATCTATTAGTGCTTTTTCATCCTCCGTCAATTTCAGTTTTTCCAAATACGGCTCAATAAAGTTCAACTGCTTTTCAGAAAACAGTTCCCTTGCATTCACTTTTAATGAAGCCTGGCTTTTCACCAATCTTTTAATTTCAAGGAGTGCAATTTCCTCGTCACTTCTTTTTTCAGCAATTCGCTTTGCAAGCGAGTCATGAGCTATTTCGTAAAGATCTGATTCTTCAGAGTAACGCAATATCCGGCTATCTATAAATGCCTCTACTGTTGCATCCAGCGTTATAAGGTTGAGGGTCGGCAAACGATCGTACAAGCTTTGTTTGCTAATTGGCTCTTTGGTACCCTCAAGTGTTGCAAAAGGGGATAATATATTCCAAATCGTTGCTACCGAAATGTCAGGATATTGCCCACTTAGCTTTTTGGTTATGCTTGTAACCTGCTCTTCCAGAAAATTTCTCAATACATCACCAATATCCCCTATTCTATCCAGTGCTTCTGCCGTAAAAACAGCTTCTGCTTCACGTGTTTCATCCTTCGTTACTTCAAGATAAAACTTATCTAAAAATACCTGCAAATAAGGCAGTTGTATGGTCAGTGTTTTTTCTTTGCCTTTTATCTTGTCAAAAATGCCTTCAGCAATAACATTGGTTTCCTCAGGTTTCAAATGCACATTTGAGTTTTCATAACTGGTGGCACCTACAATTACCTGCCGTACTTTGTCTAAGTTCATTGGTTCTACCCGTAGCTTTTTGCGCAGGAGTTGTGGTACAGCCCTTTCAAACATGTTTAAATGCCCCAGGTACTCTTCCCTTATAGAAAAGATCATTTTTACAGGTTGCTCTAACTGTAATATCTCTTGTACTGTATGGATAAACTGCTGCTGCTCATCCTTAGACCCTAAAATAAACAGCTCTTCAAACTGATCGAAAATCAGGTACACCGGCCGGAATGATTTAAGGTAAATGGCTTTAAATGACTGTGCCAGTGGAGTTAACTGCTTTGTAACTGTTACAACCTCTTTTTCATTCATCACCTCCTCAAGCCAACCCATATCCTCTTCTGCAGAAAAATCGCCACCTGCATCTGCAAGTGCTTTTTCAAAGGCCGTATTGATATTGCTTCCTCTGCGAATAGTTAATGCCAGCCAATCATGTGATTGGAATTTACCAGCCAACCCGCATTGTATCAGGCTTGTTTTACCGGTGCCTGATGCACCATAAATCAACATAATAGATGACTGAAATACCATTTCATACAGGGCATTAACTTCTTCATCCCGGCCAAAAAAGATACCCGTATCTTCCCTGCTGTAGGCATCTAAAAATTTAAAAGGATATCTTTTCATTTGGATAGCTTCTTATTGAAGTTAGCATGCAAGCCTGCCTTAAAAAGGATTCTCAAAGCCATCCTCCTCCTCTTCTATTCCTGTTACTGCTTTTTTTGCTTCCCCAAAAAGGGTAAATACAGTATCAAACCGCATGTCATTACGCTTTTTCGGATCAAGCAACAACTCGTTTATATCAATACCAGGCTTTAGTGTTTGTGTATTACTGATGTTTACAATGCTATTATCCTCCAAAAAATTATAGTTTAAACTGCCGTCAGCATTACTGTGGCAAGCATAAAAACAAATTTTTGCACCACCTTCAAATGCCAGCGCATTTACATCTATAATGAATGGAAACAGGTTGATGTTCTGTTGGTAACTTCCCTTGAACAACAAAACTGCATCGGTATTTATAGGAGCCTCTGCATAGTTTACTCTTTCCTGGTTGACATTGGATTTACTATCAATTCCTAAAGCCGTATAATTATACAGGTAATGCGGTTTGCTGTTACGCATTTCAAAGTAACCAATGCTTTTAATAGACACCATTTTGTAATTAGCAAGGAATTTTAAGGTTTCCAGAACAGTGGTTACCTGGCTTTCCGCCTCACTGCAATCATTTAACGTATAAGTAGATTTCTCTAACAGTCCATTAATAGCATGTAGTCTAATACATGCCTCCAGGAAATCACTTTTCGGTTGAAGGTTAAATTTAAATTCTTTTAACTCTGAGATGGGAAAATCCAGATTGTTATCAGTGAAGACGTGTATAAGGGTCGACAATAAATTGACACAGCCAGTGATGTCTAGCTCAAATTCATCATCAAAAAAATTTTTACAGGTTACACTTTGATCTGATGAAAGCGTATAATTGGTATCCTTTTTATAATCCCACAATTTAGATATCAGCGCAAAACATATAAGCTGCAACGCTCTTTTTGTAGTGAGCTGGCAGTTTTCAAGGTACTTACTCTGTTTGTATTCGGACATTTCTTCTTTACATCTCGCCAT
>CAXSIE010000579.1:0-3121 GCA_964237295.1 uncultured Flavihumibacter sp.
GCTTACGTTTCAGGTCAAAATCTAATGATTTTAAAACTTTACCGGACAACAGTGAATTGTTAATGATAATTGTTAACGGATAGCTATTGGATTACTTAGTATTGCGAATGCTTACCTGTAAACCCTATACTATCAACCACTATCCGTTAACAATTAATCATTAATAATTAACCATTAATATTATTCCTCCAGCAGCTTTTTCATACTCTCCAACACCTTACTCCAGTTTTCTACCATATGCTGCTGCTGCTTTTCATCGTCAATATTATCCTGTGTTATGGTAATGAGCGAATGGCCATCATCAGGACTAATCTTATAAATTACGTTTGCGTAATTTTCAGGTTTGTCTTCTTTACCACTCATAGGACTGTAATAGGTGGTATGTAATAAATTTTCAGGTTCTATATCAACGATCATTCCTTTATCTTCATACGACTTACCCTCCCATTCACCGGCATAGGTAATGCTGCTTCCTTTCTTCCAGTCTGATGTAGTGTTGGTACCATACAGGTATTCTTTTATCATCGCCGGATCTGTTAATGCTTTCCATACTTTACTAACAGGCACGTTGATACTAATGCTTGCTTTTGCGGTTAATTTGTTTGCCATAGTAATAGTTTTAGAATAGGTTTTCCTGCAAAATAATTAAAACAGTTGAGCGATGAATGTATCATTCGATGTAAATATAAAATAATGCGGCGATAATATTCTTCATAAAAGCAGTAAAATATAGGCGATCTTTTATTTATGTTAATTGATTTTAACAGATATTTGAGAAGAATTAACTAACCACCTAAGAAATTACAGGGATTTGCTTGCGGTAATTGCAGATTACTAAACCAGTGTCGTATTACTTACTATCAGCAGTCGGAGGATTAATGAGTACAATGTTTTCTACTGAAGCTGACAGCTGATAGCAAATGCGTCAATGTATGATCAACATAATACCAGAAACTTCAGTATTAATTTGAAGATTCATTTAGTGCCTTCAGTCATAATATAATGTTCCTTTATTAACCAAAACAAACATTACTATGCCGTACTACTTAAAAACTGACTTCGCTTCACATTAAAAGACTGCCGTTATTTAATCAGTTGCTTTACTATAAAGCTGACTGTCGGCATGAAACCTATATTACTTTTTAAATATCAAAAGAAATGAAAAGAAAGCAACTGGCTGCTTTGATGATGTCTGCAATACAAACATGTGTTATTCAGACAGGCATTTTTTATATACTGGCTTTTCCGTTACAGGCCGATTGTGCCGGAGTTAATTATCATAAAGTGTTCGATCGAACCATCACAGGAGTGGTGGTTAACGACAAAGGTGAAGCGGTAAGTGATGCAAGCGTAGTAGTTAAAGGCAGTACCGCGGGTACGGTTACCGACCGTTCCGGGGCCTTTAAGTTAAATGTTCCCGATGGCCAGGTTGTTTTAACCATCAGCAACGTAGGTTTCGTGTCGCAGGATATTACAGTTGCCGGCAGCACTGCCAGGGTTACCATTCACTTGTTGCAGGATGATAATCCTTTGAGTGAAGTGGTGGTAACGGCGTTGGGTATTTCCAAACAAAAAAGAAGCCTGGGTTTTGCGGTGTCTGAAGTGAAAGGAGAAGATTTAGCCAGAACCAATGAAGTAAATCCTGTTAATGCGCTGCAGGGTAAGGTTGCGGGCGTACAGATAGATATGGGTGGCGCCAGCGGCTTGTTTGGTAATTCCAAAATCCTTATACGTGGTAACTCAACTTTGGGAACCAATAATCAGCCGATCATTGTAATGGACGGTGTTATCATACCTAACGACATTTTAAGCGGTTCAAGGGATTTTGGCAATGACCTGAAAAACCTCAATATGGAAGATTTTGAAAGCGTATCCGTACTCAAAGGTTCTTCCGCAGCGGCTTTGTACGGTTCACGTGCAATAAACGGGGTGATACTTATTACGAGTAAAAAGGGTAAGTCGCGCAAGGGCCTTGGTATAACGGTTAATCAGTCTGTAGAAGTTCAGGATCCTTACAGAGGCCCGGATTTTCAGAATGAATTTGGCGGGGGCACGGTGGGGGCTTACTTTACAGATACAAGGGATAATAATTACAAGGCTAATGAAAGCTGGCGGACTAAAATATTTCCAACTGACCCCGCAACCGGCAAGCCTTATATTGACCGGCAGATAGGCAGGGAACTTGAAAACTGGGGGCCGCGGCTTGATGGTCAGGATGTATTGAATTATGACGGGACGCCTACAAAATATGCGGCTGTTCCCAATAACTTCCTGGATGTTTTTCAAACAGGTCTTACCTCTAATACGAATGTAGCTGTGGAAGGCGGCAACGACCGGTCTACTTTCAGGCTTTCCTATTCGCATAACCAGGGGCAAGGTATTGTTCATGGTAATGATATGACCAAGAATGCTTTTTCATTAAGGGCCACCCACGAGATCAATAAATTCCTTAGCCTGGATGTTACCACAGATTACAACACGTTCGATGGCTTCAATCCGCCTGAACTTGGTGGCGGCAGCTACGGCAAGCTGTTCACCTGGGTGATACCAAGGAACTACGATACCAAATACTGGATGCAGCAACAAAACTACACCAGCAAATTCGGTGGTATTCCAAACGCTAACGATCCTAATGAACCTAATAAAGCGCCTTCACTTGATTACTGGTTCAGAATAGGTGAAAATAAATACCGCCGCAAAGAAGAAATGCTGCTCGGGCGCATAGCCCTTACTGCTACACTTACTTCATGGGCAAAGCTGGTACTGGAAGGAAACGTCAATAATTTGTATACTACCAACGAAACCAAGGAACTTGGTACAGGGATTAATTTTGCCGGTGGCTCCTATTCATTGTCACATTATAATAAGCAATCCAATTTTCTTAAATGGATGCTTATGATGAATAAGACCATACATAAAGACATTGAAGTAAGCGGATATATCGGAGGCGAAAGGCAAAGTATGCAACAAACGTATAATGCTGCATCAACAGTAAACGGGTTGATTTACCCCGGAAACTATTTTATCAGTAACTCAAAAGACAGGCCTGCTGCATCAGGCGGGTTACTGTATAGATCCGTATATAATTCATTATATGCAAGTGCGGATATTTCTTATAAGA
>CAXSIE010000580.1:0-1287 GCA_964237295.1 uncultured Flavihumibacter sp.
GTAAAACGGGAAGCCAGTCCATTTCTCCCTATTCTTCCCTGGCGAGATATGGCAACAGCTTTTATGAGATAGGCTACCCCGCCACCATTGTTACCAGCGTTGCTCAATCCAGTCTTGGAAACACCGATCTCACCTGGGAGACAACCAGCCAGATCAACGCAGGACTTGATTTCAACATTTACGACGACAGGCTTGTTTTCAGCTTCGATTATTACGACAAAACCACTGACAAGCTGCTTCAGCCCAGGGCGCTTCCCAGCCAGTCTGGGTTTGGCTCCATAACGGACAATTACGGAAAAATCGGTAATAAGGGAATAGAAATAAGCCTACAGGCGGATCTGATCAGGAGCAATGACCTCAGGTTTACCACACGTGTTACCGCATCCAGAAACCGGAACACCCTCATTAATCTGGGCGACAGGAAAGATGACCAGTATATCGGTTTGGGAGGGAACCTGTTCAGCGGAACATCCAACATCCTCACACCCGGTAAGCTGATCGGTTATTTTTATGGATATCATGTAACCGGTCTGGCACAGGCCAAGGATTTTACAGGCGGAGTGCCTAATTATCCTTACCCCGGCGGACCATCTAACCAGATACCCGGCACCTGGCTGTATGAAGATCGTAATGGTGATGGAAAAATTACGTCAGCCGACCGGATGATCCTGGGTAATTCCAATCCTGATTTTACCTATGGATGGACCAACGATATTACCTGGAGAAATTTCTCACTCAATCTTTTCTTTACCGGATCACAGGGCAATGATGTATTGAACGTAACGCGCTTTTACCTCAACTCAGGACTCGTGAATTACAGCGGCGTAGTATTCAATCAGACAGAAGAATGGTATAACAAAAGATGGACTGCTGCAAATCCTACCAATGACATCAGGTTTCCCGGCATACAAACAAACGTAGCTACCGGAGACATCAACAACACACTTATTGAAAATGGCAGCTATTTCCGCCTGAAAAACTTAACGTTCAGTTATACTTTCCCGAATTTGAAAGTGATCAAAAATCCACGCCTGTTCTTCACCGGAACAAATCTTTTTACCATCACCAAGTACAGCGGGTTTGATCCGGAAGTAAGCTCTTACGGACAAAGCCTGTTGCAGCAAGGCATTGACTTCGGGGCTTATCCATCAAGCAAAACGTATACAGTTGGACTTTCCTGCACTTTCTAAAATTTTATAATTATGAAATCGAAAATATATTTATTGATTGCAATGGGTTCGCTGGCCTTCATGGCACCCTCCTGCAAAAAGGGGCTTGAAGAACATC
>CAXSIE010000580.1:1297-3116 GCA_964237295.1 uncultured Flavihumibacter sp.
CGTATTCTTCGCTCGCCGCTTCCTCTGTGTTCGGCAGTGAAGACGGCCTGAAAAAAACAGTGTTCGGTATTTATGATGGCTATGTACTGAAGCCGTGGCTGTACCAATTCTTTTATTTTTCCCTGACTGAAACCGGACATCAGTATGCATCCTTCGGAACCGGAGGGGCGGCTTATGACGTTGACCTGTACTACCGTTTTGCTGAAACACCGTCGTCAACTGCCGGTTCGCTGGCATGGACACAGATGTACACGATAATATCCAGGGCCAATTCGGTGATCGCCAATGCACCCAAAGTTGTAAAGGATGAAGCGGCAGCCAATAAATACATCGCCGAGGCCAAAGTACTCAGAGGGTATGCTTATTTTAATCTGGTGCGGCTCTTCGGCAGTGTGCCCATTGTTGTCAACGAGATCACATCTCTGTCACAGAAGGATGACATCTTTGGGGCAAGAAAGTCGATTGATACGGTGTACTCACTCATCGTTAACGACCTGACGTTCGGCGAAGCCAACCTTCCTAATTTATGGACAGGCAATGATGTAGGCAGGGTGTCTTCCGGCATTGCAAAAGCGATCCTGGGGAAAGTATATATCACTATGGCGGGAAAGCCAATGAGTAAAAGCGAAAATTTCGCCAAGGCTGCAGACAAACTCAAGGAAATAGTGGGAACGGCTAATGAAAATAAATTTGGCTTTGGCCTGCTGGACGACTTTGCGAGCATCTTCCCCGTGAGTAACGAGCGCAACAAGGAATACGTACTCACTTTCGGCCAGTTCTACAATTCCAGCAATACGAACGCCAATATAATGCCTTTCTTTTTTCTTCCTTTCGAGCAAAATATTTTCGGACTTTCTTATAAGCTGTATGAATTGTATGAGCCCGGAGATACGCGCAGGGATGTCACCACTATTCCGTCTATTATCAATGCGAACGACGGACACATGCTCAAATATGATCAAACGCAGCCCGCTTACATAGACGCAACCACCAATAAATTGTTCGGTCTGCAACGTGCCGGCATCGCTTATGGCAAGTACGACCGTACGTTCCGGTCTGCAGGCGCACCACCATGGGGGTACAACACCGATTTTCCGCATATGCGATTCTCCGACGTCTTGCTTTTGCTGGCCGAAGCGCTCAACGAAAGCAACAAACCTGCAGAAGCGCTGCCTTACCTGAACCGGATAAGGACCAGAGCACATGCGAGCATTTTAAATATCACCGATCAGGCGCAACTGCGTGATGCCATCCGAAAGGAACGCCGGCTGGAGTTGACAGGCGAACACACTACTGTTTTTGATATCCGCAGATGGGGCACCCTGAAGGCAGAGATCGCCGCTATGAGCCCCAATCAGATCCAAAACAAAGATCTTAACCCATATGATCCGAAACTGGAACTTTATCCCGTTCCCCAACAGGAACTGAATGCAAATCCGTCTTTGGTGCAAAACCCGGGATGGCAGTAAAATCAACTTGAGTTTTATTTAATTAAAAATGGCCCGGTGCTAAAGCTGAGGCTGCACCGGGTTTTACAGCCATATCTTTTACTTAACAGATAATTTCATTACATGAGATCTGTATTACTGATGCTGCTGGTGGTCGTTTTTTTAACCTCCGTTGCCCAGTCACCCGGAAGCAACGCGATCGCTACGGATGCTTTGGGCCGTAAGCTGCCGGCATTTAACGAGGTGGGCGGGATTAAAAAAGACAAATTCGTCGGAATCTTTTACTGGACCTGGCATACCGAACAGGGAGCAAAGAGCCCTCCTTTGAATGTTACCGAATACCTTGCCCGTCAGCCAGGTGCAATTGATAA
>CAXSIE010000581.1:0-3092 GCA_964237295.1 uncultured Flavihumibacter sp.
ATACCTGGTACCGTTGTTAGTGAGCGCGCTGTATGGCAAAGGCTTTGGAATGGTATACAATAATATGGAATCGCGGGTGCCCTTAATATTGTTCTTTACATAATATAAAAGGGAGTCCAGTGCAAATTTGCTGTTAGCATTGATGGTATTTTGTATGAATACGGTACGAAGGTTCAGATACAACAAAATTGAATAGTCTGACGGAGCAAAGAATGTGCTCCCCTGCTCGTTGATTTTATCTTTCAATCCACCGGCGTCAATTACCTGGATAAGCGTATCGTAAAGAGGATCTGCTTTCAGCACATCGTAAGTGGTGGTATTCTTATAGATATTCACATCTTCCGTGGTGCCTCCGATAATATAATTTTTACTGCAGGCATTGAACACAATAAGTAGCATCAGCAGCCCTGTTAATTTGAAAAAAGTCGTCTTATTCATACCTGATAATTTTATTCCTGTAATCCGAATGATTAGATGAAGTTATTTATGTGTAGCCCACCATGGATTTTGCGTGAGCAGGTTATCCTGTGGAAATAAAGTACTCAGATCAAGCGGCCAGTAATACCCCTTGTTGGTTGGATTAACCCGATCTGTTGGATATCCCATATAGACAAGCCAGCCCTGGGTTGGTTCGGTTCTGATCAGGTCATAATACCAGGTACCTTCGCCTATCAGCTCACGGCCCCTTTCCATCACCACTTCGTCGATCATATCGTATTGCGAAACAGGCTTCAGATAGGAAGTAATGCCGGCTCTTTTTTCTGTTATGGAAAGCGCGGCAGCCGCACCTGCCAGGTCACCTTTAAAAGCCAGCGCTTCAGCATCAAGCAAAATAATATCCGATAAACGGAATAACACCAGGTTGTTATTCAGGTAAGGAAGCGTACCCGTATTTACTAATGCACCTGGTTTCTGAAACTGGAAATTTGTATACTTCAACAGCATGTACCCTGCCATATCACCTCCTGAAATGGGAACAGGTGTGAGGATGGTTTTATAACGGGCATCAGTGATGGCGTAAAAATCATCCACCATTCCGCCTGTGGGCGATACCCAGCAACTGTTTCTAATATTAGCCACAACCGGTCCTTTGAGGAAGACACCAAAAAAATCGAATTGCGCTTCAGCCCAGGGTTGTTCGTTATCAGCCTGCAACGCGAATTTTGGATCATTGGCGTTATATAACATCGATAATTCAAAAATATTTTCTGTTGACAACTGGCCTTTCCAGATGTTGGCATAGGTAGCCATTGGTTCAGGTGCATATCCCCCATTCTTAATTACTTCCTGGGCATACACATGCACGCTGTCATATTGCCGTTTCCATGCATAAATATGAGCGAGCAATGAATAAACGCTGCCCTTGTTAGCTCTTATTGTTTTGGATTTATCACCGCCGCTGTAATTAAGGTAAGGCGCGGCGGTTTTAAGGTCTTTTATACAACTGTCCAGAACAATAGATTCCGCTGTTCTTGCTATAGGCGGAATGTTTCCATAATCCACATCGTTATAAGTCTGGGTTACAAAAACTGGGTCGCCCCAAACCCTTGTCATATAGAAATAAGTATAAGCCCTCATAAACAATGCTTCTGCTATGTACGCATTTTTTACCGACTCACTGGTGAACAAACCCGGCTGCATCTGCGGAACATTCTGCAACACAAGATTTGTTTGCGCGATCAACTGGTAAAAACGCGACCAGTTCTGCAACTCCCCTTCTTTGTAAGGCACATAAGAAAAGTTAAATGGCGGACTGGTGCTCGCTTTTACCTGGAAATTGGAATTATTGCTTGCCGGAAGAAAGGAGCCGGAGGCAATATCGCCGAATATAAAATGCGACTCTCCGTCTCTTAAACAACTCCTTAGCTGGCCATACATGGCCAGGGAAGCCTGTTCCACCGCCGACTGGCTTGTCCAGAATCTTGTACCGTTGGTGGAGGTTATAGGTGACTCGTAAATATATTTTTTACAGGAGCCTCCTGTCACTACAATTGCCACCAGGAAAATTATAGTTTGAAAATTATGTTTCATAAGTTTTATATTATGCGTTCATTAAAATTGCACATCCACACCTAAAGTGAATTTAACGGGTGTAGGATATAGGCCACCCGTATAAACCCCCAGCTGATCCACTGATTCAGGATTTGGAAGCGTGGAATTTTTTAATGTAAGTATATTGTCCATGATGCAATACACCCTTGCCCTGCCCAGCTTTGCTTTTTGAATGAGGGAAGCCGGTAGCTGGTAACTCAACACAACATTCTTTATTTTCAGGTAACTGCCATCTTCATTAAACATGCTGGAGATAGGTATGAACTGGTAATAACTGGGACCAAAAGGATTTAGTGATGGAAAGGATGCCGAGTAACCTGTTTTAGAGGCGGCTTTTTGCGGCGTCCAGTAATCAAGTTTACTCAGGTCGGGCAGCCTGCCCCTGGCAAATGAATAAATGCTGCTTGAATAACCACCCACTATATTACTGATCTGTTGCTGGTAAAAAGTATTGATAACATCTCTTTTCCATGTAAATACACTAACGATGCTTAACGAAAAATTTTTATAGGTAAAGTCATTCACCCATCCGCCGGTTACTTTCGGGTTGGGATCACCGGTAGGTACGCGGTCGCCATACTGTGCGCCGTTATTTTCATCGGGCCATACATCGCCGATCTTATTTACATCAAGCCAGATGGGATCACCGGGAACCACTTTATGGTTTCCTTTAAAATAAGTAATGGTATTACCCGTGATAGGATCGAATGGAATTTCGCTCTGGTAATTGTATACACCGCCATATTTTAATTGAAACATCTGGTAGATAGGCTGGCCCACAGCATAGATCCTGCCGTTATCATAGCCATCGCTCACCACGAATGTACGGCAATTTGGCGATCGCATTTTTATTGTACGATACGGTCAGTTGCATGTTCCATTGCAAAGGGCTTGAACGCCCGAGATTTTTTGTTCTCAGGGTAATGTCCAGGCCACGGTTGCTTACCCAGAGGTCATGCGCATTGAACTTAACTGTTTCAAAGCCGGTGAAAAATGGAAGCGCAAAATCATAAAAATCATCTTTTGAAATTTTTTCATAA
>CAXSIE010000582.1:0-557 GCA_964237295.1 uncultured Flavihumibacter sp.
TCATTGATGCTGGCAGATGCACTTATAGACGCACTGGTTATTTCCATCACTTCTTCACAATGTTTGTACATCGGAATTTCAGAAACAAAATCCTTAACATAATCATGCGGATTTCTTTTTTGAACAACGGTAGCATCAACAAAACCCAGGTGATAATCGTATAACCACATGATAGGCTGCGCAACAAACCCTCTTAATATATCTGTAAAACGGAAGGTTACATAAGTAGGCAGGTACATCAGGGCAAATAATTCTTTTCTTATGATCGTGTTCTGTGTATTGAAAGGACTGATAGTGCCCTTGCCCAAAACAACCGGCGGACGTTCATTAAAATAACATGGCGTATCACTGGTAAGCCTGTAGATAGCATCCACATCAGGGTCTTCGTCTGCAAGCCCCTGCCACATGCCAACTTTTGACACCTTTGTAGTCATATCTTTCTCCAGATCGAACTTTTTAGTGATAAGCTGTAACGGCAGACCTCTTGGCCATATAGGAGCATCCGTATATAACTGGTAAACGTTTATAAAACCTTTGTCACCCGGAATATAGGAAAA
>CAXSIE010000582.1:567-3076 GCA_964237295.1 uncultured Flavihumibacter sp.
TCTTCGAAAACAGGAAAGGACCAGTTATCCTTTGGAATATTATCATCATCCGTATCTATAATTATATCGGCGCCCTTGCCAATGGCATGAAGATACCCCATCATCTTCCTTGAATAATGATTAAAAGGAAGCACCTTATACAGGTGTTCGCCAATATTTTCATGGGCTTCCGTTGATAAGTACTCAACGTTTTCATACTGCCAGTTGGAAGGTGTTTTTTTATCACCTACTACAACCAGTTTATAATCCGGCATTTTTGCAAAAGCTTCAACAGCTTCAGTGGGAGGATAAATAGAAGTAATGACGATTATTTTCTTGGTGTTTTCTGTATATTCCATTTATAAAATTTAATAACAACTAATATATAAACATAAAGCATTTCAACAAGGAATAGGGATAACGTATGAACACTATACGAAATTGCTACCGGTAGCGGCTTTCTGCAATCTATAGATTACGGATAACAGGCAATGTTCTGAGAGCTAATAAGAATTCATTAAAGGTTTCCACTTATAATGGCACTAGCTTACTTTCTGCAAGATAGCTGTTTCTTTGTTAAGGCAGTGCTTGTCTATCATATCGAGGATCCCGGGATGTTCTTCAAGATCAAATTTACGCGCAAAGAGACTGTCTGACTTCATGATATCATGCAGGTCTTCTTCTTGTAAAAGTTCCGGATGAGACATACCTGAATGCTTCCAGCGGATAAATCTTTTGTTATTATTTGCAATACTATTCCTGATTCTTTTATCTTTTGAATTCAGTAATATAGTATGAAAGAATATTTCATCGGGAGCAAAAGTATCCTTGTGGAAAGTTGAATAGGCAGGATGAATTTTTACAAAACCCAGGATATAGTTCAGGGCATACATATCTATCGTCCACCACTGCGAACCGGCGAAAGGCAGCAGGTTATAAGGCTGGTTTCTTTTTAGGCCGGGAAAAATATTGCCTAAAAAGTTAAGAGTTTTGGAACCCAGCAGTTCATGTGATTTCATTCCGAAAAAGAATTTATCTACCCTGTACAATCCACCGCGAGGGCTCCATTTATCGTAATTGGGCAGTTGGTAATATTCAATGAGGATGCGTTGATCCTTATTTTTAAAAAAATTATTAATGTAATTGTTAGATTTTATAGGGTAATCCTGCCCGCTTAATAAATTGACAGAAACAAATTCTTTATTAGTGGCTTTAACCGCTTCCATAGCGTTCAAGGTAGCTTCCACCAGGCTAAAATCGGCCCATTTGGTATCCAGCCTTTTGACCATCTGCATTCTGTCCGGGAGCCAGTTAAGCGTTGATAATTCATTATCCGGAAGCTTTAAGTCTATATGAATAAAGAAATAAGAAGCATCATCATTTAATTGCTCTAACAATCGGTTGAGTTGTTCAATGTTCTTATGCGCAAGAATTATGTAAGCCTTTTCCATTCAATTCTTATTTTTCTCAATTATTAATTCGAAATATAGTTGTTCTTTAAGTTTAACAGGATTTGGAATACTAACGTTCTTAATGGGAATTAAATTTGAATGCAAACAGATCGCTTAAAAAGTTATATCAAAAGGACAAGATAGTTGACAATGAATAAAATATATTACTATATTTTATTCATGTGCCGGGCAAAAAAATCGTTTGAAAAGTAGGCGTTGGTTAAGCTGCCTTATTTGGTATAGTAGTAGAATATCTTAAAAATCCCAGGTAACATATGAGTATAAATTCTCATGCCTCGTACAAACATACATTTAAAATAGGAATTTTAAGATTTATTATTTATTGAGGAAAAAAATTCCCAACGGGATTTAAATACAGCCTGAATAAACAGAAAATAATTTATACCCGGAGCTGGTTCCCCAAATGCCGGACAAAGATTTTTAAAAAAGGAGCTTCTAAGCAAGATATTAACTTCAATGTCTGCTATTGCAGGTGCAAGATGCTAAAATTCAACTTCGAAAGCCGGCGGCTCAGGAAGAGTTGCTTTTAGAAGTCACAAAAAACCCGGGTTTCTATTACCCGGGTTTAACCTCTGTTGTAAACTTATTTGAATTATGCTGGTAACTACTTCTTCACCATTTTTATCACTTTTACAGGTACCCCGTCAACTGTCATCCTCACCATATAAATACCCGGTAAACCGGCTTTACCTGCATCAATTTTGAGGGTAGTATTGCCAGCCCCTATGTTGCCGAAGTATTGCGTATACAATAACCTGCCGGAAACATCGAGCATGTCTATACTGATCTTACCTGTGGGTGATGCCTTATAAAAATCAACGGTAAAACTGCCGCTAAAAGGATTCGGATAAACTTGCTTCAATACAAAATTTCCTGATCCCGGACTTAATACTCCAGCTTTTTGTAGCAGGATATTTTTGTTCTGCGACATTATAATGTCTTCACCTGCAGAACGGTTTATTGTAAAAGCACTGTTAGGAATTAACTGCCTTGTGATGCCCGGACCACTCCAGTACACCTGCATGGTTTCTCCACCGGTGGCTTCAAAGTAAGTGATG
>CAXSIE010000583.1:0-3068 GCA_964237295.1 uncultured Flavihumibacter sp.
GTTCAACCAGGTAAGTTGCAATGATGTGGCACCGCTGATGCTTACTTTTTCTCCCGGAAAAGCTTTGTAAACAACTTTCTCAGTTGCTTTTCTTGCATCTTCAGCGGTAAAGATTATTGTTTCATTTAAATAATAAGTTCCTGCGCGGATGTAAACAGTTACCGGGGTATGAATATTCCTTATTGCTGATTTTGCTTTATTAATAGTGGCGAATGGTTTTCCTTTGGTGCCTGCGTTCTGATCACTTCCTTTAGTGGAGACGTAGATGTCTGTACCGAAACAAGCAGTGCATATCGATAACAAAAAACTGGCAAGTACAAAATACCGGCTTTTTACAGTTGACATAGCTTATAATATAAGCACTAAATGTATGGGAATATTGTTATAAACTACGTTAGCGGAAGCGTTTAAGTGGCTAAACTTTTACAACTTAATAATCCTTTTATTCAGCACCTTGTCCGTAAATACTGCTCTTACGATATAGGTTCCCGAAGCATAAGCATTCATATTGAAACTGTAATAGTTGTTGGACTGTCCGGTGGTGTTCAGCTCCAATAATTTCTGGCCTGTAATGCTATAAACCTGGATCGCGCGCAGGTTGGTTGGCCGCGGATAAAACTGCACAGCCACTGATGATTGCACCGGATTGGGTGTTACCAGAAAGCCCTGCGCTTTTAAGTTGGGATTGATGGTAACTGTACGCAGGTTAACATCATCCAGGTAAATATTATTTTGATTTTTAGTGGTGTTTCGGAAAGCTATAAGGATGGTTCCTCCTCCTATATATCCAGCCATATTAATAGAATCCTTTCTCCATTCAACAGTAGTAGGAGCAAAAGCAGTAGCGGAGGCAGCGGTTCTAGTGATAAGATTACTGCCATATTTCTTGTAGATGCTGGTATATGTCGCACCGCAATCTTTACTCACAAGCACTTCCAGCGTATCCGGAACATTGCTGGCAACACGAACGGCCGCGGCAATCTGGAAAGAGAAAAAGGCCGAATCTAACGTGGAAGGTAAAGACACATCAGGTAAGCGCAGGTCATCTTTTGTACCATCGGTTTCAACGCTGTAATTATCCATCACCACGCTGGCATTACCTGTTTTGGCTATGCCGGTAACACGGCTCCAGGTTAACTGGTTGTCAGCATTCACAACATCCCAGCCCAATGGTGGAAAAACAGTTCCTTCAAAGCTTTCCGACACATTGACTACAGGTTCGTAATACTGGTAACTTACAGCAAGGGTATCGTTGGAACGGTCTTCATCTGTTGTGTTATCGGGATTTGATAAGTACAAAGTAAGCGTATGCTGGCCGGTTGCGGTGGTAAGAGGTGTAAGCGTTACATTGGCAACACCTAACCGGGTAATTGATCCCGTCCAGTTATAAGTAAAAACTGCACCGTTATCTATCCGCCCATTGATACTGATTGAGGTTAATGTTTGTGAACCATTATTCTTCAATGTAACAACAGGTGTAAATGAGGCTGCACATACCCGTTGCGAAGGTTGCAGGACAGCCTGAAGTTTTGCATCGTAATTTTTTAACACAATTGGCTGACAGGCATCTGAAGTGAGCAGGGAAGAACGATAAACGGAAAATGCGCTTTCCATGCGGATCACCTGCTGCGAAGTAAACATCACAAGACAATCATCACTACTCCAATCCATATAATTCTGGTACATGATACCGTTTCCGGTTGCGGTACAGGCATCGGTTTTAATGCCGGTGAAACAACCGGAGGTTGAATTAGACTGATTGGGTGTGTCGTCAATAAAATCGGTACCGGTGCAGGCTCCGTTATCATCTCCCCATATATGGTAAAGATTAAAATAATGACCCGTTTCATGGGTTAAGGTTTTGCCGGTATTAAATCCGGTAGATGACCCGCCTGGTAAGGAGCGATAATCAATTACTACGCCCTGCTCATCAGGCTGGTCATCGCCAGGAAAAGTGCCATAGCCTAAAATACCATTGGGAAGGGTGCATATCCATACATTGAAATATTTGATCCCGTCCCAAATATCCCTTCCGCCTGATGTGCTATGCTTTACGCCATCTGTTGTATTATTGAAAGAAGTTTGTTTAGTGATAACCCTGTCGATACCGGTTGACATTTCACCTGTCGGTGTACGTTGGGCAAGGCAAAATTGCAATCCTGTTTTTCCGAACAGCGATTTAAAATAGGAAGGAATTTTAACGGAGTCTCCATTGTTACCGGCGTAATCCCTGTTTAATGTATCCAGCTGAGCCATTATCTGAGCGTCTGTAACTACAGTGGGATCGGGTAAAACAATATGGAACACGATAGGTATGGTACTGATCGTTTTATTGTTTTGTCCGTTATCATCCACTCTTTTATCAGCACTATTCATCACCCGTAAAACCTCGGTGTTAAAGGAGGAGCGTTGTGCTTCAAAGCGGGTTTTAAAAGAAGGATTCCGCTGGAACTTTGCTTCAAGCCTTTGCATCGTTCCGCATCTGTCGAATTTTTCGGTAGATATATCCTGGGCATAAACACAATGGATACATCCTATAAACATCACCAGGTAAAAGATCCTTTTGTATATCATTCATTGCTCATTTGCCGGTAATAAAATTTTGGAGCGCTACAGGTTGTTTGAATTTATTATAACCTGCCATGCTTACTAAAATAGCAGTTCTATTTTTTCATCCATTCCTCAACAAACCCGATATAACTATCGCTGATAGGCAACTCTTTTGATGTTAACTGCACCCTTCTGTTGATGACGGCTCTTACCTTTTCAACAGGCGCTATATAACTCCTGTGAATCCTTTTAAATTTATTGCCGGGAAGCTTTTCCAGCAAGGTTTTCAAGGGCATAAGCGTTAATACAGGACTGCCATTGGATACATATATTTTACAGTAGTCTTCCACACATTCTATGTACTCGATATCAGACAGGTTAATCTTAAGCAACTTATATTCAGAACGAACAATCAGGCTGTCATGTTGCTTGTTCCTAAAATAATTCCTGAATTCGAAATACTCAACTGACTTGCTAACTGCCTTGCTGAAACGGGCAAAGGATATAGGCTTCAAAAG
>CAXSIE010000584.1:0-3055 GCA_964237295.1 uncultured Flavihumibacter sp.
TTGATTGTTGCCAGCCAGATAAAACCCCTGTGATCCTGAACAAGGTTGTTAACAAAATTGGATGCAAGTCCATTCCCCGTATTATACCGGGAGAAAACATACTGTTTTGCCTGCTGTGCCGATAGCAGGCAGGTAAATAACAGTAAGGGCAACAAGTAAGAAAAACGCTTTCCCAAAGATTTTACTTTCAGTAATTCAAATATAAGTATCGCTGTTCAAAAACAAAACGATTACTTGCAACCGGCGTCGTGTCGGTTATAACCTGTTTATAAGTTTGCTATCAGCGGTCACCTTTCAGGTATCAGCAGATCACTGCATAAGGTGTTTTTTCTTGATAGCACGATATCAGCGAAAAGGTGTTGCAAAAAGATCTCCAGTTCATACACGTCATGCAGCATTTCATACATTCCCCTATCTGAACAAGCCCCTTAATAAAGCAGCTTTGTGCAACAATCCCTGCCATTTAAATTTAAATAAATAATCAATGAAAAAGGTTTTAAGAATAACCGGCATTCTTTTACTGCGGGTATCTCATTACTGCCGCAAGCTGTATGGATTGTCATAGCAAAGAAGACAAAGGAAAATGATCACGGGCACCGAATATGCCGGTGGTAGTGAATTCAAACAACCAAACGGAGTAGTTCGTACCGCAAATATTACCCCGGATATGGAAACCGGAATAGGAAGCCGGAACAAAGAAGCATTTATAAGGCGCTTTAAGATATATACTGACCCTGCCTTTAAACCGGTTAAGTTAAATCCCGGCGATCTGAATACACCTATGCCATGGTTCATGTATTCGGCCATGACAGAGAAAGACCTGGGAGCCATTTACGATTATTTACGCACTGTAAAACCCGTTAAAAATAAAGTGATCAAATTTCAAAAGAACAATGAATAAAACAATAAAGAACCGGTATGATATTTTTAATCTCATCCATAAAGGCATGCGCGCCATATTATACAGCACAGGAATGTCTTTACAGCATACTGACCTTAAGAATCCAGAGGAAACTATTTCAGTGTTTGAAAAAATATATGAAGTGCTCACCATATCAAACGATCATGCATCACACGAAAATAAATTCATATTTCCCCTGATTGCCCGATATAACATACCGGCAATAAAAGAGTTTGAAGTAGAACACATTGCAAACGATGCAATGGGCCACCGCCTCAAAAATTTAATGGCGCTATACCATCATACGGTTTCCGATGATGACAAACTGGAAGCCGGAAATGCAGTAAGTAAAGCTTTTAACGAGTTTATTTCTTTTAACCTGCATCATATGAATAAGGAAGAAGAGATCCTGAATAAATTGCTATGGCAGCATTACTCCGATGAGGAAATCCATTGTATTTATAAAGCAATAACAGTCTCTATTCCCTCCGAGAAAATTACCATCCATGGACGCTGGGTGATGCGCGGCATTAATAACAATGAGATTATTCAATGGCTGTTATCATACCATGGTTCACATCCTGCAGCCTTTCAGTTTTTGTTACAACTGGCAGAAGATCAGTTGCCGCAAGAGCGGTGGAATGTTATACAGGAAGCATTGTGTGAGGGGGAGATGCTGCCATGCTGATGCTGACACGCAGTGGATATTTATCTGCTGATAAAAAAATCATTGAAAGGTTACACCTAATCTGATATATTGCAGGTTCATTGCTCATCAACACTGCAATATGAAAAACATTCTTACATTATTATTAAGTATTTCAATGCTGCCCGCTATCGCCCAGAAGACCGGATCATTCAATGGTCTGGACCTGAACCTGGGTAATTTATACCGTACTTCCGATGCTAAAACGCGCTCCATCAGTCCTGAGAACCTTACCGGTGAACCGGGTAAAGGCGCTATGACGGAACTGGAAAAAGGTTCCGCAAAAGATGCGGCCAGGGAACTCGGCAAAGGTTGGAAAGTAAATCCATTCCTTGTAATCCAGCCCGGACAAACGCTTACGCTCGCTGATATAACAGGCCCTGGTGCTATTCAGCATATATGGATGACACCTACCGGTAACTGGCGGTTCACTATCCTTCGTTTTTATTGGGATGATGAGACCGAACCTTCCGTAGAAGTTCCCGTTGGTGATTTTTTTGGAATGGGCTGGGGAGTATATGCACCGCTGAATTCATTGCCCGTAACCGTAAATCCTGGAAGCGCTTTTAACTGTTACTGGCCTATGCCTTTTCATAAAAAGTGCAGGATCACCATGCAGAACATCGCTACTGAGCGCATGAGCATTTATTACCAGGTAGATTATACACTTACCGAAGTGCCACAGGATGCCGGCTATTTCCATGCACAGTTCAGAAGGAACAATCCCGTAAAAGACGGACTTTATGTACTGGCAGACAGCATTCGGGGCAAAGGGCAATACGTTGGAACATATCTGGCCTGGGGCGTACATAATAAAGGCTGGTGGGGGGAAGGTGAAATTAAATTTTATATGGACGGAGATACACAGTTCCCGACAATAAACGGAACAGGTACCGAGGATTATTTCTGCGGCTCTTATAATTTCGATGTAAAAGGAAGATACCAGGAGTTTTCTACCGCCTATACAGGATTGCCACAGGTGATTCGCCCTGATGGCCTGTACGACTCCCAGCAACGATTCGGACTGTACCGATGGCATATCATGGATCCGATACGCTTTGAAAAAAGCCTTAAAATTACTATACAGGACCTTGGCTGGAAAAGTGGTGGAAGATACCAGGTTCAACAGTCCGATATAAGTTCCACTGTATTCTGGTACCAGGCCGGGATGCACAACACTTATCCCAAGTTGCCGTCAAAAGATCAGTTGGAACAGAATTGACAGCTGTCATAATTACTTCCGTTATATGCAATCAGTTGTTTTTTACAAGATCGGATCAATAGTATAGTTTACTGTGCTCCTGAATTTAAACAGGTATATCATTATTATCTCTACTTCCCAGAACATGCTCTTAAGCGGTTTCTTGCGTTGCATACATATTGATTTATCAGAACTAAATTAATTTATTAAAGATTTATTGTCAACTGTAAACTGATGAATTGTAAAA
>CAXSIE010000585.1:0-1580 GCA_964237295.1 uncultured Flavihumibacter sp.
TCATCAACAGAATGATTACATACGTTAAAATATCAAAGCTTGTATGTGCATTAAAGGATTGAAAATATTTCCAGTTATAATGATTGCTTAAGGCAATCATATCAATACGCAATGTATTTACAATAATAATTAATATCACACCTGTCGCTATCCATGTCAACCTTCTCTTTATATTTAAATTGCGGTGAGCAATTATAAAAGCAATCCATAAACCAATTGCTCCAATTCCCAAACATCCCCAAGCAATTGTTACTCCCCGGCTTTTTTCAATTGTTATATTGGCATCACTAACCTGATAAACTGAATACCCGCATAGTTCCAACAAGTATTTTGCTAATTTGGTTACCAGCACTGTAAGCCAATAGGGAAAGTTTGCGTAATTAACCAGGAAAGGAAAGAATACTTTTCCGCCGGGAGTGGTTAATCCCACATAAAAGTAAAATGCATATTTTATAAAGAAATATAAGAAAAGAAAAAGTAGAATATTAAAATCTGATTTTTTTTGAAAGCGCATATTTATCTTAAAACTATGTTACATCATGACTATTAAATAAAAAAGCAGCCAAATTACGGCTGCTTTATATAACGAAATATTTATTTAATTATTGATCAGTTACCTGGAATGTAACATTCTGCTTTTGGCGATAGATAACATTTCTTCCGTTTTGAACAGCGGGAGTCCATTTAGGTCCTTTTTTAATTACACGTACTGCTTCTGCGGCACAGCCATAACCTGGATCAGTAAGAGCCTGAACTTCTGAGATACTTCCATCTTTAGCTACAAGAAATGATACTGTTACGGTATAATTTCCGGGAGCCGCCCCGTTATCAGAAGGAGTTTGCTCATTAAGATTTCTTTGAAGAAACTTATTCCATGCATCCTGACCGCCTGGAAACTGAGCTTGTACCTGCACACTGGTAAATTCCTTATCGTAATCCTGCTCCTGAGCTTTTGGAGCCTCTACTGTTCCGGTACCTTTTTCTACCGGAGCTTCTACTACATCAGATTTATCACCTTCTTGGTTAAAAGCACCAATTTTTGTATCCTCAAGTTTTTCCTGCTCAGGTGGCTTTTCCTCCGGCTTCACCTCTTCGTCTTTCACAATTTTGGGTGGAGTGAATTTGGTAACCTCAACTTTAGGAGGATCTTTTGGCGGGGGTGGCGGAGGAGGAGGTTCGTCCTTTTTGTCCGGTTGTTTCACTTCTTCCAGTTTCACATCTTCTACAACCATTTGCTTGGGCATACTCTCGCTAATTTTTTTCGCTATTACAGAGCCCACAAAAATTAAGAGGCAAACGGCAAGCATGATGATAAGCGCTCTTATCATTCGTTTGTTATAGCTCTTACGCAATTCATAGGCTCCATATTCTTTATTTCTCCCTTCAAAAAGGATATCAAGAATATCAGCATTCATAATTTGGTTTGCTTCCATTACTTTAATTATTTAATTTCTTAGATGCGAAATATTTAAAATTCCATAAAAATTTTACTGTCCTTGTGTTCTTTTGATAAGCTGGTCTTCTACATCTGAGATATCTACAACAGCATAACGCTTTACTACGTTTATACTCATTTCATC
>CAXSIE010000585.1:1590-2177 GCA_964237295.1 uncultured Flavihumibacter sp.
TTTTTATAAGTACTTTGATCATCTGGTTTTATTACTACAACAAGATTGGTATCCGCCTGCTGTTTTTTTCTTATAATTACGTCACGAATATCTTTAAAGTTTGTAGATTTAAAATTTGACGCATCCGGCGTTAATTCTCCCTCGTAATAAAATACATTGTTATTACCTCCAAGTAGAATAGTTAACGCACCAGACTGCTTTATCTTATTCTGGTCTTCATCTTTTACTTTATCATCAGGTAAAGCCAGGTGCATTGCTGTTGGCTGGCTAATGGTTGTTGTAAACACAAAAAATGTAATCAACAAAAAACCAAGATCAACCATCGGAGTTAAATCAACTCTTGTAGAAAGTTTTTTCGCTTTTTTGACGCCGGGACCTTTTTTGTGGCCACCACCGCCCGAGGTATCCATTTCTGCCATAACAATATCAAATTAATGAATGATAAAATAAAAGTTATTCGTCTGATGCTTTGCTACCGCCGCTCTTATATAATGCGGTTCCTTCAGGTACATTCATGGCATTGGTAACCATCTGGAAGTGCATCAGATCGTTCTTTTTAAAAGCCGTCAGAACGTTTTTAAAATAAG
>CAXSIE010000585.1:2187-2459 GCA_964237295.1 uncultured Flavihumibacter sp.
AGTAGTAACTTAAGATTTTTTCTGGGCATTAATATTATCTCTATATAAATCAGTACCTGAAGGAACATTTACCTGGTTAGTTACCATTTGAAATTTAAACTGCTCATTCTTTTTAAAAGCAGTTAGAATATTTTTAAATACCGGATACTTAGCCACATTATCACCTTTTAAAATTAAGTCCATATGCCCTCCCTGATAAGCTTTAACGGCTGCAGCAATCCAATCAGTCATCTGGTTGTTAAGTGAATCTTGTGCAGGGATACCCGGTAGAT
>CAXSIE010000585.1:2477-3031 GCA_964237295.1 uncultured Flavihumibacter sp.
AGCCGTCATTTGATCGGTTGTAAATTGTGCCTGTTGCTTCAACTGTGAAAAAGCTACTCCTATAAATGGCGCTTTTATCAGTTTATCAATTTCAATGCCCGTAAGCCCAAGGCTTTTGCTCTTGTTAAGATCTTCAAGTACTGCTTTCTTTTTACTCCTGTCATCAGCATTATCACCAAATGATAAATAAACATGATTATCAGCGTTCAGGGAAATTATTACTATATTTTTATCAGGCACAAATTTAGGGGCGACGGATTTTGGAGTTGAAATGGGCACAGCTTAATATAAAAAATGACAGCAGGAGGAAGGCAACATCGCACATAGCCGTCATATCAACAATGGTACTTTTTCTTGCAATTTTAGGTCTTGACATTATATAAAATTTATTTAATGGTAAGATGCAGGGTATTTAAAATTCCATAAACCTCTTAGATTCTATTTATAATTAGAGGCGAAACTTTGCGTTAATGTGAAACCGGATTCGTCAATACCATAAGTAATAGCATCAATTTTTGTTGTGAATACATTATACATTATAATTGATATGGCTG
>CAXSIE010000586.1:0-2652 GCA_964237295.1 uncultured Flavihumibacter sp.
TAACCCACCCCCATTATGTCCTTCGGACGTAATGTCCCCTCCGAAGGAGGGGATTTGCAGACCGGCTTTTCACTTGGTACTTGTAATTAGAAAGAATTGCTTAACTTAATGACATGCCCTTCGGGCTTTGTCAACCTTTTGCCTTGTGCATTAAAACGCACTGAGACATGTATGCGTTTTTGAACAGCCTTAACACTAACAATCGATAACTAGAAAAACCACATTGAAATCATCATTCAAATTCACTCATTTCAAATTGCCCTTATCTGCAAAATGATCTAACTTGATTTTTTAAAAATGTATCTGCCAAAATCTTAACCGATCTTAAATCTTAATTAATTCAATTTGACCATCATTATCCTCCTTGCCAGCACGCTCTTATTGATCCTGCTCGTAGCCTGGGGAAACATCCATCCCTTCCTGGCTTTTCTTATAGTAGCTATTTTTGCCGGGCTGCTGTTAGGTATGCCGGCAAACAGGTTGGTAAGCGCAATACAAAAAGGTATGGGAGATACTATCGGAACCCTTATCACCATTGTGGTGCTGGGCGCCATGCTGGGAAAATTAATTGCGGAGAGCGGCGCTGCGCAGCAGATTGCATTTGTACTGGCCAGGGCTTTTGGCGTTAAATATATTCAATGGGCTTTGCTGATCACGGGATTTATCATCGGCAGCACACTGTTTTACGGAATTGGCTTTGTGTTGCTGGTTCCACTTGTTTTTTCGGTTGTGTTTGAATATAAATTGCCTGCGGTTTATATCGGACTGCCAGCACTGGCAGCACTTTCGGTGATGCATGGATTTTTACCGCCACATCCTTCACCCACAGCCTTGCTGATACAGCTAAACGCTGATATGGGATTGACCTTGTTTTATGGAATCATTGTGGCAATACCCGCTATCCTTGTAGCCGGACCTTTATATTCACGAACATTAAAAAACATCAAAAAAGTTCCCCGTGATATTTTTCGGCCAAAGCTATTAACTGCTGACGAGCTGCCCGGAACCTTCAGCAGTTTCTTTGCCGCCCTTTTACCGGTATTGCTGCTGATGACCGGAACCGTTCTTTCTTTGATTAAAATACAGAATGAAACGTTTCTGAAAATTATCTCTTACATAAGCAACCCTACCATTGCCATGTTGGCAGCTTTAGCCGCCGGCACTTATATGCTCGGGCTCAGGATGAAAAAAAACATTGGTGAGATCATGAAGATCTACGAATCCGCGGTGAAAGATATCAGCATGGTGTTACTGATCATTGGCGGAGCCGGGGCAATGAAGCAGGTTTTTATTGAAGGCGGCCTTGATAAGGTAATCGCAGGTTATCTTCAGTCTTTACATATGCAGCCGCTGGTATTGGGATGGCTGATAGCTGCGCTGATCCGCGTTTTGCTTGGGTCATCAACCATTGCGGCTTTAATGACGGTTGGATTTATAAGTCCGGTTATGATTCAAAGCCATACAAATCCAAACCTGATGGTGTTGTCTATCGGTGCGGGAAGTATGATCTTCTCGCATGTGAATGATTCGGGATTCTGGTTGTTTAAGGAATATTTCAACCTTAGTCTGAAGGAGACTTTCCGGTCTTTTTCGGTTATGGAAACGCTTGTAGCGGTTGTAGGGTTGATGGGAGTGCTGGTGCTGAATGCAATAGTATAACCAAAGAGCGCCGAGGTAGCACTTCGGTTCAAAAGGTTCGCAAACGATTGTGCAAGTTTTCGGCCTGAGACGATAAACTCATATCTTTAATAAATAACAACGATTCTTTCAAATGAAGCCGGTAAATCCATTGTATTGTTTTTTGATAAATATACTATTTTTATCGGGCACTACTTGTTCTGCTCAGCTATTCATGCCGCTCTTTGACGGCAAAACGTTTACAGGCTGGCAGGGAGATACCCTGCAAACATTCAAAATAGAAGATCATTCCATATCCGGGGGTTCGCTTACAACCACGGTTCCCCATAACGAATTCCTCAGCACCATTAACAGTTACCATAATTTTGATCTGAAACTGCAATTCAAGCTGGTGGGTGCGGGTTATGTAAATGCAGGTGTGCAGTTCAGAAGCAAAAGATCAGATAACCCCGCATACGAAATGATAGGCTACCAGGCCGATCTCGGCAATGGTTACTGGGCAAGCCTTTATGATGAAAGCAGGAGAAATAACCCGACTCCGTAGCAGTAAGTGAAATTTTAAGAATGAATGACTGGAACGATTACGAGATCATCTGTAAAGGCAGGAACATTCGCATTTTGTTAAACGGTCGTCAAACGGTGAGCTATACCGAGAACGATAAATCTATTCCGCAGGAAGGACTGATAGCATTGCAGATCCATGGCGGTGGTAAGGCAAAGGTTTATTATAAGGATATTTTTATCAAGAAGCTATAGTAAGGGCTGTCAGCCAAGCCTCGGTTTATCATTGTATCTGAACTTAAAATTTTGAACTAGCATATGTCATATCTCTTCCGCAGCCTGCTGGCGCTTAGCATGGTTCTTTTCTGTATCAGCTTCTCAGGTCATATTACGAGAACAGGTGGCACCCGGATAAGGAGCCTGAACTTTAACAAAGGTGACCATATAGCCATCATCGGCAACACACTGGCAGACCGCTTACAGGAAGACGGCTGGCTGGAAACCTATATCCAG
>CAXSIE010000586.1:2662-3031 GCA_964237295.1 uncultured Flavihumibacter sp.
TCCAGGATCGGTTTCCTGATAAGGAGCTTACTTTCCGCAACCTCGGTTTCTCCGCCGATGAAGTGAAGCTCCGCCAGCGCGAAGAAGCATTCGGCACCCCCGAAGAATGGCTGAGTCACGTGGAAGCCGATGTTGTTCTGGCATTCTTCGGTTTCAATGAATCTTTCGCCGGCGAAGCCGGACTTGAAAAGTTCAGAACAGATATGACGGAGTTTGTTCGCAAAACAAAAGAAGCAAAGTACAACGGCAAGAGTGCACCACAACTGGTATTATTCTCCCCTATTGCCAATGAAGATCTGAAAAGCAAGTTTCTGCCTGATGGCTCAGAGAATAACAAGCGGATAGAAATGTATTCAAAAGTTATTGCAG
>CAXSIE010000587.1:0-324 GCA_964237295.1 uncultured Flavihumibacter sp.
CATGGCAATCCTTTTTCCTTTAATTCCTTTTGAATATCCCGGGCGGTAAAATCGATGCCAACTGTTAGCGCATCATAATACTTGTTAGCGAAACGTTCCTGGATGTATTTACCATTTTTAGAGATGCGGAGTACCAGCTCACATTCATAATGCAGTTCATTGGTGAATTCAGGGTAGTAGAATGGAGTATGCGCCTGTAATAAAGCACTTTTAGGTTTCATGAAGATAATCGGCTCCTCAGGGATTTCGTTACCAAGTTCCTGGGCATGGGCTACATAGTTACGGCCTACGCAAAATATTTTCATATTCAAGTAATTTTTTGAT
>CAXSIE010000587.1:334-3030 GCA_964237295.1 uncultured Flavihumibacter sp.
ATCAAATATCATAAGATATTTATGCTAAAATAAAGATTCAAACCCAAATATCACAAATTGAAATTTATATTATTGAATTGGTTCATGGTAACCGCAATGCCGCTTTGAATAAAATTTTCAATCAATTCAACACATTTTGAAATTTTTAACTGAACAACCGGCAATTCTTTCTCACTCCATTTACCCAAAACATATTCAACCTGCCTGCCCTTTGGAAAATCATTACTGATGCCGAATCTCAGTTTGGCATATGCATTTGTTTGAAGATCTTCTTCTATGCTTTTCAAACCGTTATGACCGCCGGAACTGCCGGCAGCCCGAACCCGCAGCTTTTCCAATGACAATGTCAGGTCATCTACAATTACCAGAAGATTTTCTAAAGGTATATTTTCTTTGTCCAGCCAATACCTAACGGCCTTTCCACTGGCATTCATAAACGTGCCGGGTTTGATGCAAAGTATAAATTTTCCCTTCCATTTAATTTCCGCTGTATCTGCAAGGCGACCGGATTTAAAAAATGCAGCATGTTGTTGAGCAAATGCATCCAGTATTTCAAAACCTATGTTATGCCGGGTGCCTTTATAGTCAGGGCCAATATTTCCTAATCCGGCTATTAAGAATTTATTCATGAATCTTAAATGGAATTGCTGAATAAAATTCAGGAGAAATGATACCTGTATTAAAAAAGCCCGGTTGAGTAACCGGGCTCTTGAAGATGTGTTATATTATTTTTTTGATGCCGGAGCAGCCGGTTTAGCGGCAGCGGCTGGTTTGGCTGCAGCAGCCGCTTTAGGTGCAGCGGCGGCAGGCTTGGCGACAGCAGTTTTATCAGTTGTTGCTTCTTCTTGTTTTAGCTGGCGGGTTAACACTACCGTAGCAATAGGGATACGTGGTGAATTCAAAATTTCATAGTTTGCTTCTACCACATCCTGAACCCTTACATTACCATTTAATTCAAGGGTTGAAATATCATGTTCAATCCTTTCTTTCAGGTACTTTGGAAAGGTTTTAACTTTCAAAGATTTCATTTTTGTTAGTAATTTACCTCCACCTTTCACTCCTACAGGAACACCTGTAAGTTTAAGGGGTAAGGTTGCAATTACTTTTTTGTCTTCCACCAGTTCCAGCAGGTCAATATGTAGTAATTCATCTGTAACCTTGTCGAACTGCAGGTCTTTTAAGATGCAGGTGTAGCTTTTACCATCTACCTTTACTTCAGTTAATTGAAATTCAGGTGTATAAACCAGTGTTTTAAAAGCCGATGAAGAAGCAGAAAAATTTACTTCCGCGGCACCCCCGTAAATTACACCTGGCACTTTATCCTCAGAGCGAAGTTGGCGGGTGGCTTGTTTGCCATGTTCGGTCCTGAGTTGTCCTTCGATTGTAATTGTTTTCATTTTTATGAATATTTATTGTTTACTATTTTATGAAAGCTATTTATTCCTTAACTGCGAGTGAATGAATAAACTGGTGATACTCCTGTTTTCGTGGGCATTACGAATGGCAACAGCAAAAAGGTCTGATACGGAAACCACTTTAATTTTAGACGTCTCTTTCTTTAAAGGGATGGTGTCACAAACAACCAGCTCTTTCAGTATGCTGTTTTCGATGTTTTCGTAAGCTTTACCGCTTAATACCGGATGTGTACATAAAGCTCTTACGCTTCTGGCTCCTTTGTCCATCAACAAACCGGCAGCTTTTGCCAGTGTTCCACCGGTATCGCAGATATCATCAATAAGAACTACTTCCCTGCCGGCCACATCCCCTATTACTACCATACTTGCAATTTCATTGGCTCTTTTACGATGCTTATCACAAATCACCATTTCCGCATTAAAATAACTGGCAATTTCACGTACCCTGTTGGTACTTCCCACATCAGGGGCGGCAAAGGTAAGGTTTTCCAATTTAAGTTGTTCTATGTAAGGGATAAAGATGGCGGAGGAATCAAGGTGATCAACGGGAATATCAAAGTAGCCCTGTATCTGGGGAGCATGTAAATCCATAGTTATAACCCTGTCGGCTCCTGCTGCTACCAGCATGTTGGCAACAAGTTTGGATCCGATTGCTACCCTGGGCCGGTCCTTTCTATCCTGGCGTGAAAAACCGTAATAAGGCATCACTGCTATTACTTTATATGCTGAAGCCCTTCGGGCGGCATCAATCATTAAAAGCAGTTCCATTAAATTATCAGTAGGCGCGAAAGTACTTTGTACCAAAAAAACATAATCGCCACGGATACTCTCAAGGAATTCCACTCCTATTTCCCCGTCACTGAATTTTGAAATGTTTATTTTACCAAGAGGATTACCGAACTTATGGGAAATCCGTTCAGTAAGGTATTGTGAACCTGATCCGGAGAAAATCTTTGCATTAGGCTCCATAAAAAATGTAATGTGCGGCGAAGATAAAACTTCGGCGCTTAAAACATTGTAGGCAGGCTGAAATTTGTCTGAATCGGGATTTGTAAGATTGACGGAGGGAGAACGATCGTACAATTTAATGATTAGCAATAAAGCAAATGCTGATTAATTTGGTCAATCCAACAATCTGGCTAATCCTATTAAGATAAAAGCCGGAAAACCATGACACGAATTTTAATAATATTATTAAATCATGACAAAGCATTCCGGCTATCAATTTCTTTAACAGCAAAGTGAATGTTCGCTGCATTATAACCTCAGGAGGTTACCTGA
>CAXSIE010000588.1:0-1829 GCA_964237295.1 uncultured Flavihumibacter sp.
CAAAGTAAAACTGCGACACTAAAAAAACTTATAAATTTCAGCTTTGCAAAATTTTTATCGCTCATGCCAGGGAACTTCATATAGTAATCATTTAAAATTTAATTTGTGCCGTCTTATAATCCTAATCTAAAAATTCGTTAAGATAGATCTACTCTTTTAGCCAGGATGGTGGTATTTTTTTTATCGCTTCCATTATTTTGCAAGCTCTTTTCAGGATCAAGGATTCTTTTATATAAGCCGCCAAAGCTCACCGCAAAAAATTTCCAGCCAAAAGGTTTATTATTTGGTCCGATACAATCGATCTCTATGTTTCCGTCTTTCATTTCAAGAATTAAAAATGAATTGAAGAGCTTGCCTAATTCCAGTGTCAATGGAGTGTTGATTAAAAATGAAGACGCTTCTTTAGCCTGGTATTTTTTAGATAACCGGATGTTTATAAGTATCGTATTCAAATAAACAATTTCAGTATTTTCAGCAAAATCTTTATAGCCATTCCAGATCATAGATTCACTTTCCTGTATCAACAGAAAATAATTCCATGCCTGTACTATCATATAAGGAAGTAGAAAAGCGCAGCTACTGGCAAGAGCAATATGCTGCATATCGCTTTTGATTATAAAATAAAAGAGAAGAAGGGCTCCGTATATTATAAGGGTTAGAACAAAAGAAAGATAAAACTTTTCTTTAGTGGAATGATGAGTGAAAAGCGGGCGTTTCTCCAGTAAATCGGAATGCACAATTCCAAGGAAAACAAATATAGCTAATTGAATGAGTCTTACAGTTAATAATACTGTCTCAGATCTGTAATTTATTACCGATAAGGAACTTACAGCAAGGGCGATTAAAATAAAAAATAAAAAGTATCGGGTAACCTTCCAGTTAAGAAAAAGATGGATGTTATTATTCTTGATAAGAAATGGCTGCAATTGAAATTCTTTCATGAAAAATAATTATTTATTTTTATTGGATTCAATTACTAATCGTTAATACATGGTTTATACAGGTATAATTACTCATACATATACGGATACACTTAAATTTGGGATTTTTGCCGGAAAAAAAATTTAAGCAGCTTTCTAAATCATGTGATAGGTTGCTAACTGATTAGTTTTTAAAAACTTACCTTCATAATGTAGACTACCGTTATTAACCAACAGGCCGTAAAGTCATAAAGAAATAGTAAGAAATCCCATTGTGTTCCTTTGTGCCTCCGTGACTTTGTGCCCATACGTGCTCTAACGGTAATCTGGTATAACAGATAAGTTACCGCGTGTTTTTCCACATTGCGGCAATTTTCTGTTTCCATTTGAACTGCATGTTTTTATTGCGCATGTGGTCAGTATCGGTATCATATTCTTTTTGTAAGGTATCATAACGGGCATACATAGCCTTGAAAACAGAGTCAACCTGTTGCTTATAAACGGCCTTATCAAAGCAAATGCCCGACAATGTTTTTTTCAATTCGATAGAAAATAGTGCTCCCATATCATAATGCCCCTGTTCATGGCTTAACAGGGCGTTCAATAATTCAGGAGTTTTTATTTTTGATGATTTCATCCAGGACCTTTCACTGATCGTTACGCCGGTTTCCACTTTTAATTTCACTTTTCCATTTTCAGTACAGTTCACCGGACCTGAATACCGCAGTGATATTACCGGGGTAGTCTGGGCTAGATAATCAACCGATTCATCGGGTTGGCCTTTGAAATCGGCAGTAGTTAATTTTCTTATTACCGGTAATTCAGCATTGCTCTGACCCATCACCGAAGTCATCGTAAATAATGCTGATAAGGTTACAATAATGTATGAAGTAAACTGAATGAGAGGCG
>CAXSIE010000588.1:1839-3029 GCA_964237295.1 uncultured Flavihumibacter sp.
TATGAATTTTCAATACAAATTGTAATAAGTAAGAAAGATTAAATATTTTTAAATTCCGAACATTAAATTGCTGCCAAATAAGCTGCCACTTCAACAGGGCAAAAATTTTACCTATTAAATTAGCTTCTTCTCAATCCGTTCAATCTCAGGTTTCTTAATAACTCAGAGTAACGTTTGTTGAATATTTCAATGGCTTCTGCTGTTGTATTGGAATCAGGTTCTTTAGACCTGCGATGCCCCACGCTTACATGAAGTTTAACAGCGTTATTATCAAAGAACAGCACCTTTCCCCAGGTAATTTCATCAACCGTAGAAAAAAAATCGGATTCATATTGCTCCAGACAAATCAGGCTGCCGTTATTAAGGTAATAGGTTTCATTGAATTCAGTGGAATCAATCATGTAACGTATCTGAAAAATGGGAATTTTTCCTTCACTGATAGTGTAGTACCAGGTTTCCTTAACGGTTATATCATTTTTAAAAGTTCTGTCTACTTTTATAATACGGTTCTGATGGAAAATCTGCTGCGATTTAAGAGACAGGCTATCGGCACGTTCAACCATCATGTCTACCCTGGTTCTCCAATCGTAACCTTTCTGGGCCGATGCAGTTTGAAACAAAAAAAACAGCAGCCCAGCGCATACGGTTGCAATGCCTGTCAGTTTAAAGAATGGCTTGTAAAGAAAGGAAGCTTTCAATCTTCGCTGGCTCATATTATAAAATTAGAATAAATTGACAAATTAAAAGCCGGATTGTTTACGTATTTTGAAACTAATAGTTTATTTAGAGAAATTGTTCAAGGTAACAGTTCCGGTAGTTCTAATGCCTTGTAACGTTAAAACCTGCTAATTGCTATAAATACCAACAAATGTTACTACGACTTCTATTGGGCTGCCTGTTGCTTTCCCTGGTCTACATCAAAGCCTGTAACGCTGATACAAACGAGTATTCCGGTTGGCAGGTATATCGTGGCGGCGCGGGAAGCAACTGCTATTCTTCCTTACATCAGATAAACCAAAAAAATGTTAACAAACTGCAGGTTGCCTGGACCTTTCATACAAATGACAACGGACCGGCCATACAGTGCAATCCTATTGTTATAAAGAACATAATGTATGTAACCTCGCCTGCTTTAAAACTTATCGCCCTGAATGCGGCAACCGGTAGGATGATCTGGACTTTTGATCCGT
>CAXSIE010000589.1:0-3028 GCA_964237295.1 uncultured Flavihumibacter sp.
AGCGCTTACTAACATGATCAGCTTATATTCAGCAACGAAGTTAACTATTGAAAAGCGAAGCGTAAAGCTGCTGCTGTTAATTATTTGCTGCGAATGGTGGTATCCATTGGCCAATGATTATTCAACTTTAAAACTTTTTCGATAACGTCCCTGGCACAGCCATAACCTCCCTTTATCGGAGAAACATAATTTGAGATATGCTTTATTTCTGAAGCAGCATCAGCAGGTGCGCATGCAAGTCCTGCCATTTGCATGGCAGTATAATCCGGAATATCATCACCCATAAACAGTATTTCGTTCCTGGAAAGTTTATTTTGCTCTATGTACTCGCTAAGTTTATTTTTTTTGTTTTCAACCCTGAGAAATACATCTTTAACTCCCAGGCGGTTCAATCGTTCGCGAACGGCCTCAGAATTACCTCCGGTAATAATTACAATGCCATACCCTTTTTTAAGGGCAAGCTGAAGTGCGTAGCCATCTTTTATATTCATACGCCGAACCATCTGGCCATCATCCAAAATACTCAGGAATCCGTCTGTTAACACACCATCAACATCAAACACAAAAGTTTTAATTTTTTTAAATGCCTCTAATAAATTCATGTGTTATTTGAAATTTTACATTCAGCACCTTAGGTCTTCAATCAATATTCAGGCGCTGTTTGGAGCGCAAAGTTATGGCTGAAATACAAGACCCGTTAAATAAAATAAAAGTGTTATCATCCTGCATATTTCAGAAATAATATTTAATATAAATCGTTTGATAATATGAAATCGAATACATATATTGTGCAACTTATTTTCGTTTTTACTTTTCTTCGAAAGAACCTGTATTTAGCAAACTGCAATCAGATGTTTAAAGAGTTTGTTTAAAAGCACCATCAACCAAGCTTGTCCCTGTGTATAGATATCATATTGCCTGAAAGAATATTTGCCATAAGATTTACCAACAGGTTTGCAGGAAATATGTATTTAATCTAAAAACCTGTAATTATTGCCTGGATTAATTTATTGCACATAAAGATTTGATACTAAAGAATAACGGTTGATAGAGATCCGCACCTCCCATTACTTTTTAGTTAGTCAGATGATGCCTCACTGGTTGTTTGCCTTTTAAAGTGTCAGCCTTAAGACTGGCACTTTCTTTTAATTGTTAATGATTATTGATAATGGTTAGTTGATTTATTTCTCAGGTCAAATTGAATAACTCAAAGATTTTTATATCATTAGCCATTAAGCATGATGCTTTCCGTCATCTGCCGGTAAATTTTTTGAATAGAGGGATAATCTTTTAATAAATCCAGGTGTTTATTGATTGTAACCTCGTCTTTTCTTATGGCCGGGCCTGTGATTACCTGTTCGGGTGATACCCATTCTATCCGTTTTGCTGTTTCTGCGGCCAATGGCAACAATAAATTAAAATTAAGACCTTCCTTTTTGCAAAAGTCAGCGGTTACAGCATATAAATGATTTGTAAAATTGTTTATAAATATGGCTGCAACATGCAGCTTTAACCGTGCTTCTTCATTTATAAAGGTAACATTTGAAGAAATCCGGCAAGCAATATCCCATACAGCCTGTATGGCATGTTCATTATTTCCTTCTACCAGCAAAGGAATTTGTGTTAATACATTCATTTCCTTTCTTAAACTTTGTAACGGATACAGCACCCCGTAATTGACGGATATATTTTTAAGTACATCCATTGAAACGGATCCTGCAGTATGTAACACAAGCTGATCAGTTAAATGCAAATGTTGATCAAGTTCGTACAATGCCGTATCGGCAAGAGCCACTAAGTAAATGTCAGCCTCTTTGCTGATATCCTTCCATTCACTGCATGGCGTACTATTCATCTCTTCTGCGAGTGTTGCTGCATGTTCTGAATTCCTTCCAAAAACCTGCACAATTTCAAAACCCGTATTTTTAATGATCCTCCCAAAAACAGTAGCAACATTCCCGGTTCCGATAATTACAACCTTCATTTATTAACTTTATGTAAAATTATGCAATTGAAGGTAATGCTTAAGATGACAGCCGATGGCCATATAAATCAAATAAAGTGAAGTTAAAAGATAAAATTGTTATTGGTTACATGCGAACCAGTTTAAGAATTCTTTCTACTGTCTCCAAAAAACGGGCAGCTAAAAAAGCCTTGCGTTTGTTCTGCACACCTTTTAATAAATCTACAAAAAGAACATCACCTCTTTTTAATAATGCTGAAAAATTACAGTTTCATATTGATAATAAAAAGGTGTCAGGGTATCGTTGGAATCATCCGCAACCAAAGAAGCTCCTGATAATTCATGGATTTCAGTCTTCTGCAAAAAAATTCGAACGGTATATAACGCTCATGATTGCCAAGGGTTATGAAGTGCTGGCCTTCGATGCCCAGGCGCATGGTGACAGTGAGGGCACGCAGATCAATGTGCTGGAATATAAGATGCTGATTGAAGAGATCTTTCACAGATACGGACCCATAGACGCTTTCATAGCACATTCTTTTGGCGGATTAGCGGTTTCGCTTGCCCTGGAAGATATAAGTCATACCAACCAAACGCAACTGGTTTTGATTGCACCCGCTACTGAAACAAGCACCGCAGTGGACGTGCTGTTCGATTATTTAAAACTAAAAGATACTTTACGCCAGGATTTTGACAACCTTATTATGTCAATCGGCGGTAAAACAGTGCAGTGGCTATCAATTTCCAGGGCGATAAAAAATATTAAGGCAAGTATTTTATGGATTCACGATGAGGACGATGATATCACACCGTTAAAAGATGTGCAACCATTGATTCAGCATGGATATCCTAACATTGAATTTATGATTACCAAAGGCTGGGGCCATCGGAGGATCTATCATGAAGAAAAAGTAATAGAAGCTATAATGTCGTTCTTATAATAACCGGCTTTGAACATAATGATTAATTATTAATGTTTAATTATTAACGGCAAGTTATTATTTAGATAAGCATTGATCACAGCTTCTAACCGTTAAAAATTAATAATTAATCATTATGGTCGAA
>CAXSIE010000590.1:0-3028 GCA_964237295.1 uncultured Flavihumibacter sp.
CCCTTCGGGGTTTGTTCCAACATCATATATTTCTTATAATCATTTCACCCCTTTGGGGTTTTTGAGTAAATAACCTAAACGCTTTAACCTGTTTTAAACAGCTGTATGCCAAGATAAGTTGCCAGTAAGCCAATGACGAGACTTCCTATAGCATAGAGAAAAAAATACCAATAGTTTTCTGATTTAAGAAGTATGAAATTATCTAATGAAAAAGTTGAAAAGGTAGTAAACCCACCGCAGATACCGGTCATAAGAAAAAGCCTGGTTTCGGGAGATAAAACGTTTTGTTTTTCAGCAAGTGAATAAAACACACCTATCAAGAAGCAACCCAGTATATTAATTGAAAAAATGCCGTAGGGAAAAATAGAGGGAAAGCGTTTGAAAATTGCGAAGTTCAAGAGATAACGCAAAACGCCGCCAAGACCGCTGCCTGCAAACACAACAAGAACAGCTTTCATCGATGTTCAATAATTAATGGTTAATGTTTTAACAGTAAGTAGCTTATAACTGATGCTTCCTTAATGAATATCCTTTAAATCTACCAGCCATTCGCTACTGACACGGACAATTTTAATAGTGGTGGTATCTTTCGGCTCGAATGTATTGGTATAAACAAAATTTACCGTCGAATCATTTTTCGGTTCTACTCTTATGGCAATGATGCTGGCATCTTTATAGCTGACCTTATCTTCAGTGGAGCGCCTGTTATAATCTTTCTTCCATTTATCCAGCAACATAATGTTGGTGTTGGTAGAATCGTTCAACAAATAAAACCGCGCTTTTTCGTAATTGCCATCCAGGGAAGCCCGGATGAATTCCCTGCCTGCATCCTGGGCATCTTCAGCTTTTACATAACCTTTATTATCCTTACAGGAAAAAAAACCGGCTGCTATAAACAATACAAGAATGATCTTTTTCATGCTGCTGTGGTTAAGCTTACAAACCTACATGAAGTTGTTAAATACACCAAGAGTAGGTATGAGGTATGGGCTATGAGGCAAGAATTATGAATGCCGGAGCACTCATAATTCATACTTATATTTGATCAACGCTCATGCGGTTGTTCCTTAAGCTTTTCCTTTTCATAAGCGCGGATAATAGCCTTAACAAGCCTGTGCCTGACTACGTCTTCTTCGTCCAGCTCAATATGAGCGATCCCATCAACACCCTGTAAGATACGCACCGCTTTTTCAAGTCCGCTTCTTTGGTTTTTAGGAAGATCCACCTGCGTCATATCTCCTGTAATGATTGCCTTGGCATTGGGGCCGATACGGGTCAGGAACATTTTTATCTGAAGGTCGGTGGCATTCTGCGCCTCGTCTAGGATGATAAAGGCATTATCCAGCGTACGGCCGCGCATATAAGCCAGGGGCGCTATCTCTATGGTGCGGGTACTCATGTAATAACCCAGTTTATCAGCAGGAATCATATCGTCCAGCGCATCGTACAACGGACGTAAGTAGGGATCAATTTTTTCTTTGAGATCGCCTGGCAGAAAACCCAGGTTTTCACCTGCTTCCACAGCCGGACGTGTTAAAATGATTTTTTTAATCATTTTATTTTTTAAGGCCCTCACTGCAAGGGCAACTGCAGTATAAGTTTTACCGGTACCGGCAGGACCAATGGCAAAAACAATGTCGTTTTTATCGGTAGCATGAACCATCCGTTTCTGGTTAACCGTTCTTGCACGTACAGTTTTCCCGTTAGGACCGAAGACCAGCACTTCATTCGGATTGCGGTCTACAAAATTGTCCACCACCTCAGCGTCATCACCGCCACCAAGCATCTGCTCCAGGTAATTTTCTGTAAGATGGCCATTTCTCTGTAAATATTGCACTACAAGGTTGATTTTATCCTTGGCAGTTTCCACCTGTTCGGGCGAGCCACTCAGTTTAAGCTGTGTGCCCCTTGATAATATTTTAAGCAGGGGAAATTTTTTTTTCAGTATATCCAATTTACCGTTATTTACTCCAAAAAATTCAGTAGGGTTAACGGTTTCGAGGTTTATTATAGTTTCTGTCAATTAAAGCGGATTTAAATTCATCAAAACATTTTCTTCACTACCATCCATGCAATCCCTGCACATACGGCTTATATTCAAATATAAATAATAGCCTCCGGAAAAATAAAGGAACTTATTCACAACGAGTAAACATCGGGAGATCGTATTTGGTTCTACGAAATAAACAAATTCACCAGCATCACCCCGCCCAAACCCATTACCGCTACAATAGTTTCCATAACAGACCAGGAGCGGAGGGTGTCTTTAACAGACAGGTTAAAATATTCTTTAAATAACCAGAACCCGCCATCATTTACATGTGAAAACATAAGGCTTCCCGCACCGATGGATAATACCATCAGGTTTGGATTCACATGCGCTTTTGCCATCATCGGTAAAATGATGCCTGCGGTGGTAAGTCCTGCTACGGTTGCCGATCCCAGGCAGACCCTTATAAATGCTGCAATCAGCCAGCCGAGTACCAGCGGGTGAATGGACAACCCCTGCAGCGCAGCAGCAATCTGGTTACTGACGCCGCTATCAATCAAGACCTGTTTCAACACCCCAGCGCCGGCAATGATCAGTAATACCATGGCCACATCTTTTACGGCTTCCGTATAAATATTCATGATGGATTTCATGCTACTTCCCATCTTTATTCCTAAGCTAAAAGTAGCTACAATAACGGCCAGCAGCATTACAATTCCCGGTTCGCCGATAAAGCCGATATAATTCTGCAAGGTAGTGAGCTGAGGCGCGAAAAAAACTATTGGCTGTTCCCGGAAGCGCATCATCGGGTAGCGTTTTGGATATAAAGCCCTGTATGGGAGTAGATTGTATGTTTTTTACGGTGCGGGCAAACAGCGGCCCCGCAACAATCATGACCGGAACGGAAATAAAAATTCCATATAAAAGAGTAACCCCCATGTTTGCATGAAATAAACTTACCAGCGCGGCAGGAGAGGGATGCGGCGGCAGGAACCCATGCGCTACAGACATCGGCGCCAGCATGGGAAGCGCGATGTA
>CAXSIE010000591.1:0-1574 GCA_964237295.1 uncultured Flavihumibacter sp.
AAAACGGGTTCCCCCCGTACCGAGGGCCCAACTGGGAATCGCTACCTGGAAATCAATCAGTTGCTGCATAACATTTTTCAAATCCTTTATATCTGCAGCACTATTGTCAAACCTGCGTTTGTGTGCAGGTAACAGGGATTCGTTATGTGCTTCAATCTTATATTTTTCTATTTGCATTGTAAAAAAATTTAACTGTCAGGAGGAAGCAGCTCTTAATTAATTGAATTATTTTATGATATAAAAATTAAAGAAATACTGTGTTCCTCTGTGTCTGCCTGCCTCCGTGGTTTTATATTATTCCATATAAAAAACTTCTTTTAAAGAAATGCTTACGGGTGAATTATCAGGGTTGGTTTCCATGATATCTTTCATATAAGCCCACCACTTTTTCATAACAGCATGATGCGCCAGCTCTTTTTGTTTTAACGCATCGGCAATCTTTAACACACCAACAAGATCATTGGTTTGCTCATCCAGGAAAATGGAGTAATCTTCTATGCCTGCACCTTTAAGCAATTCCTTTAACTCAGGCCAGATCTCGCTATGCCTCCTTTTATACTCTTCTGTTTGCCCGGGGAATAGTTTCATTTTAAAAGCAAAACGCATGGGTAATGATTAATGGTTAATGATAATTATTAACGGTAAGATGCTTTAATTATTAACTGCAATCATCAGTAACCTGCCGTTAATAATTAATCATTAACCATTAATCATTAAAACGGCTATCGTACAAACGCCATAGCCACGCCGCCGTCTACATTGAGCACATTGCCGGTTGATTTATTCAGCAATCCCCCTACAAAAGCAAAACAGGCATTGGCAATGTCTTCGGGTAATATGATTTCATTCAATAAAGTTCTTTTTGCGTAGTATGCAGGAAGCTCCGCAACGGTAACACCATAGGCTTTTGCACGTCCTTCCGCCCAGGCGCCGGCCCAGATCTTACTATCTGAGATTACCGCATCAGGATTTACCACGTTAACCCTGATCTTATCCGGTCCTAATTCGGCAGCATTCAACCGGCTGAGATGCAGTTGTGCCGCTTTTGCGGAACCATAACCAGCGTTGTTAGGTCCGGACACAAGGGCGTTTTTGCTAACAATATTCAACACGTCACCACCAACATCCTGTTTACGCATTTCCGCAACACCGGCCTGTGTAACCAGGAACTGTCCCTTAACCAACACATCATACAAAATGTCCCAGTCTTTTTCGGTATGATCCTGGATGGTTTTGGAGATGGAGAGCCCGGCACAATTTACTACGATATCTACTCCGCCGAAAGCAAGTGCCGCTGTTTCAAAAACATTGGCGATATGTTCTTTAACCGTTACATCAAGCAGTGCGCTGGTATAAGCATCTTTACCATATTGCTTTTTAAATTCGGCATCGGCGCTTTCAAGCCTGCCCGGATCATTATCATTGATCACCACGCAGGCGCCTTCTTCCACGAATTTTTTTGCGATCGCTTTTCCTATGCCACCGGCACTGCCTGTTACCATTGCTATTTTTCCAGACAGGGCTTTCGGCCTGGGCATACGCTGCAGCTTGGCTTCTTCCAGCAACCAGTATTC
>CAXSIE010000591.1:1584-3022 GCA_964237295.1 uncultured Flavihumibacter sp.
CAAAGGCTTCCTGCCGGGGTAAGGAGGTGTACTCCGAAATGGCTTCGGCACCTTTCATTACATTAATGGCATTGATATAAAATTCGGCGGCTACCCGCGCCGTTTGCTTATCCTTGGCAAAAGTAAACATACCGATACCAGGGTACAATATCACCACCGGGTTGGTATCGCGGATGGCAGGACTGTTAGGATGTTTATTGGTTTCATAGTAGTTTGTGTACAGCTCCCGGTAAGCTTCAAACGAAGGAGCCAGCGTTTCTTTTAATTTAGAAACTTCCGAAAGATCTTCTTCCGGCTTCAGGCCTAATACCAGCGGACTGATCTTTGTTCTTAAAAAATGATCCGGGCAACTCGTGCCCATGGGAGCCAGGCGATCCAGGTCGTTGGAGTTCATAAATTCCAGCGCCCTGTCATCATCGGTAAAATGACCTACCATATGTTGTTTGGAAGAACAGAACCCGCGCAACACGGGAGCCAGTGCTGCGGCCTGCTTCAGGCGGATGCTTTTTTCCGGCGATTGTATTTTTGCACCACCGAATACATTGGGCTTCTTTTTATAATTTTCTTCCAGGTATTCCGCACATTTTTCAATTACCTCCAGTGTATTGATATAACTTTCGTACGAAGTATCACCCCAGGTGAACAAGCCGTGCGAACCCAGCATGATACCGCGTATCAAAGGATTTTCGTCCAGGCACTGGCGCATTTTTAATCCCAGGTCGAAGCCGGGCCTTTGCCATTCCACCCAGCCGATAGAGCCGGTAAAAAGTTCTTCGGTGATGCGCTTGCCATCTTTCGAGGCGGCTATAGCGATCGCAGCATCAGGATGCAGGTGATCAATATGTTTAAAGGGCAGAAAGCCATGTAAAGCCGTATCAATGGAAGGCGCTTTGGAAGCAAGGTCATAAATTGTATGGTTGAATAACTCCACCATCTCATCTTCATGCTGAACACCCCGGTAAATATTTTTCAGGCTCCTTAGCCGGTTAACATATAAAGCAGCAAGACCGCTCTTTTTCAATGTTCCCAGGTCGCCGCCTGATCCTTTAACCCACATCACTTCTGTTGATTCCCCGGTGAGCGGGTCCTTGGCAAAAGCTTTACAGGAAGTGTTACCGCCACCATAATTGGTCAGTCGCAAATCAGCGCCCAACAGGTTGGAGCGGTATATTAACAACGCCACTTCATCTCCGGCCAACTTAGCTGCTTCAGCTTCATCCCATAAATAACTTACATGATTGAAAACGGTTGTTTCGGGAGACATAAACAGGAGTTTAAATTGTTTTTATATAGATGTTTTTATTTTATTTCCATATCCTACAATCAGCACAGACAATATGATTACAATTATGCCTATTACAACAGTAGCATAAGTTTGCTTTCGTACGCCTTTCCATTCCTTCAATACAATGCCCCAGATATTGGCTACCAGGATAAT
>CAXSIE010000592.1:0-1615 GCA_964237295.1 uncultured Flavihumibacter sp.
TATTGCTGGAATATATGACCGATGGAAATCTACACCTAAATGTATAGTTTCAAGACTGTCCTTAATAATGCAATATTCTTTTTCTTTTGTGTTGCTAAAAAATAATAATCTTAGTTCTGATTCCGATTCCCACTCATTGTTTTTTGTAAAGAATAAGAAGTCCAGATTATCTTTTCTAAATTGATTTTTTAAATACTCTTTTTCACCAATGGATTCAATTGTAACTAAACTTATGGTAGGTTGATTTAAATGTCGCAAAAATTGGTAATCTGTATAATTTATTCGCTTAAATAAATCCTCGCTTATAATGCCCACATTTTCCTCAAGAAATTTGTTTTTATTGATTTCTAAACATATTCCCTTGTGATTGTCCCCGTATTGAGCCCACATTTTTGACAAATGACAACCCTGATAATTTTTATAATCTTGCGAAAAGCATAATACTTTGCAATCTTCTCTAATCAACTTATTATGTTTTGCTATTAATTCCAGAATTTCAACCTCTTTTTTACCATTACTATCATAGGTAAACAAGAGGCTCTTATTCTCTCTTGGGTCATTTGTTAATATTATTGGGCTTAATAATAGCTCTAGTTTAGGCAAGATAAATTCAAGAGCTGTTGATAATTTACAGTAATAATATAGTTTATTAGAATCCTTTCTTGGTTGTTTAAATTTCATGTGTGTCGCAGTTACAGCTAATGTTTGCATTGCCGAAATTTAAAGCTAATTCATTGCGGCAATGAAAACAAATTAGCGTTATTGCGAAAACATCTTGTTGTACACTTCCTTTATCTATCTAAATTTCAATAAATGCCGAATTACAAAATAAATTTAGATTTTCTTAAATCAGCTCTAAGGCCTAACCTCCATTGCATTTTATAGTAAAACACTTGCAATCTGTATATTTCCCATAGATTAAACTGGTTACTTAAGTTGTCATACTATAAATATTCAAGTTGAAACTTTTTCCGAATTGCCTGTGCATAAACAAGAAGATAACGAATACCTGATTTAGTCTGTATCTTAGAAATTTTCTGACTCATTACTGCTAAAATTTGGAAATATTTGGTCATATTTACTTATGACTATTTATCTTCAGACAGCATGGCTTTTTTTATTAGCACTACCTGTTGCATGTTGTTCCTGGACTGTTACACATGAGGAAATATTCAGCGAACCCAGAGAATACTGCAGCAGACGTTATAAAACGGGCAGTAACATTTTTGTGAGAAAATTTTTTTACATTTTTACATGCGACTATTGCTTTAGCCATTATGTGACTATCCTGTTCATCATTTTAACAGATTACAAACTAATAATGGCTGATTGGCGCGGTTACATCATCGGTGGCTTTTCTTTAGTATGGATTGCGAATTTTTACATGAGCACCTTCAATTTTCTTCGCCAGGATATTAAAAAAGAAAAAACAGAGATTGAGCAAATGAAGAAAACCTTGTAATTGATTATAATGATGACATGAAGTAGTACTGGTTTTAAGTTAGGTATGAGATGATGTGTCTAGTTGAAGTGTTTTTCCTGTTAGTTTCAGCGTCATGTTAACTCCTTATTGCCATCCACCTCCCAGATCGCGGAAAATAGTAACGATTGCGGT
>CAXSIE010000592.1:1625-3017 GCA_964237295.1 uncultured Flavihumibacter sp.
TTCTTTTTTGGTTTCAACCAGCTCCAGTTTTGATTCCAATGCATCCCTTTGTGTCATCAACACTTCAAAGTAATCGGCCCTGGCAGACTTAAACAGGTCGTTGGCAATATCAATTGATTGGGCGAGCGCGTCTACCTGCCTGGCCTTGAGTTCATAACTTTTTCCTACGTTCTCGATCTTTGAAAGCTGGGTAGAAACTTCCAGGTAAGCGTTTAAGATGCTCCGCTCATAATTATACATGGCTTGCACCTGACGCGCGTTGGCAGTATAGAATTCTGCCTTGATAGCATTCCGGTTGATCAGTGGCGCTGCAAGGTCGCCGGCAACCGAGAAAAGAAGGGATTCCGGTAGTTTTACCAGGTAGGAAGGCTTGAATGCCTGCAACCCTAAAACTGCTGTAATGTCAAGTGACGGATAAAATTCGGCACGGGCGACTTTTACATCAAGTTTGGCAGCAACCAATTCCAGTTCCGCCTGTTTGATATCCGGCCGATTGGCAAGCAATTGGGAAGGAATGCCGGAACTTATCGCACCAGGGAAGGTAGTTAGGAAACCGCTCTTATTACGCGGAATATCCTGTGGGAACCGCGCCAACAGGAAGTTTATCTTGTTTTCGGTTTCCTTTGTGTTTTGAAGAATGTCAAATTCCAGGCTTTGAGATTTCAATACTTCAGCTTCAAATTTCTTAACGGCCAGTTCGGTTGCTTTGGCCGCTTGTTTCTGAATTTTTACGATCTCCAGGGCGTTTTTCTGCAGGCTGATACTTTGCCGTACAATCTCCAGCTGGTTATCCAGTGCCAGTAATTCATAATAAGAACTGGCAACTTCGGCAACCAGATTGGTAAGCACAAAGTTTTTGCCTTCGATGGTTGACAGGTACCGGGTTATCGCAGCTTTTTTAGCATTACGCAGCTTTTTCCAGATATCAAGTTCCCAACTCGCATATAAGGTGGGCGTATAGTCCCCCAAGATCTCCGGGACTTCTATCCCGGGCTTGATTTCTGTAGAAGCATCGCCTGCGCCCTGGCTGGTGTACCTGCCCACTTTCTCAACCGCAACGCCAAGCCTTGCGCTCAGGTATGGATGCAAGGGTCCCTGCCTGAACAGGACATCGTTTTTCGCTGTTTCTATTTCCTGGAACGTGATATTGAGCTCCTGGTTGCGTATTAAAGCCGTATCTATCAGGTTTGCCAGGTTCTTATCGGTAAAGAACCTGCGCCAGGGGATGGTAGCCATATTACTGGTATCACCGCCGGCCCCGAAAGAATCGGGAACCGTTTTATTTTCAGTAGCCTGCGTGATAGCAGGCACTTTGCATCTCATCATAACCAGGCAAAAGCCCAGCATCACCATGCAAGGATAAAGCCTCGACTTATGCATATTGTCCAACAT
>CAXSIE010000593.1:0-2994 GCA_964237295.1 uncultured Flavihumibacter sp.
GACCGTTGATAAGATCATCGGTTCCTGATACCCGGCTTTTATTCAATCCGCCCCACCCGAAGCTGCTGCGGTTTTCATTGGAACGATAATAATAAAACTGCGTGTTATTAAGCGTATCAGGATCCTGGTAGTGATCGGTAACCCTTAACTTAACCTTATTGCTGTCACCTTCATCAGTGTACCGGTAACCTGTTGTAAGGCTGTCAATAGGTACCGGATGTAACAAATTAGTAACCGCTGAATAATAGTTGTCTCCATCATTTATCTCCAGCAGGTAACATTTTCCTGGGGAGCCTAACAATGCATTCCCAGGATCTGAAGACAGCCGCGGATCAAAATATACACCGTTTCTGAAGTTAGCCGGGATCATAGGCAAACTGGATTCAACCAATCGTGTTTTAGTTGACAGGTTCCAGTTATACTGGTTATTTTTTACTTCCCCTTCGGTTATAAAAACGCTTGCCTTTGAAACAGGCGTGCTCTGAAAATTAGTTGATAAATAATCAAGGCTGCGGCTCAGCACCACGTAATTATATTCCCGCATCAGGTTATTAATGTAAGCTTCTACAACCAGTTGAGGTTTATTGGCTTTTGTATCTATATCAAAATCCTTTACGCAGGATACCAGACAAAAGCAAATTGCCGCTACAATATTTATATATTTTCTTCTTTTCATTTTCTACTTGTTACTTCCCCTTGGCGCTCTTACTATAATTTTCACCAAGCGGGTTATCTGAAATTAAAGTTCCAGGTTACACTTGGTACAATTGGAAACAGGTAAACTTTTTTACCGCGAATACTTTGAAGGTCTTCATTGGCATCAAAATAAATAAAATAAGGGTTCGACCTGTTATATAAATTATATACACTCAGATTCCAGGAACTCCTCAAACGGCGTGTGCTATTGGGTCGGCGCGTGTACGTAAAAGAAACATCCAGCCTGTTGTAAGACGGCATCCTGTAATCATTCACTTTCTCATATTGATTGATATTGGTAAACCGGGGCTCCTGGGTACTTACATTGTAACCGAGGTTATAAGTGAATCTTCCTGTGGGAATGGTAAGTGCATTGCCGGTTCCATAAACAAAAACCGCAGATGCTTCCCATTTTGCGCTGATAGGATAACTGGCTACTATGCTAAGGTCATGTGTGCGATCGTAGCGATAAGGAAAAGCTTTACCCTGGTTAAGGTTGGCAAACCGGCGTTCAGCACGGCTTAAAGTATAGCCTACCCAACCGGTAAGCTTGCCTGATTTCTTCTGAAGAAAAAACTCAATGCCATAAGCCTTGCCGGAACCGAAAATCATTTCACCTTCCAGGTTTTGATTTAACAGCAGCTGTGCTCCCGGCTTGAATTCTATCTGGTTGTTCATAACCTTATAATAGGTTTCAATACTCGCCTCCCATATATTTCCCTGAAAATTTTGATAATAACCAAGCGCAACCTGTTGTGCATTGGAAGGTTTTACGATTTTACTGCTTGGTATCCAGAGGTCGCTTGGAAAAGTTGCAGCGCTGGTAGTAGCCAATTGCAGGTATTGAATGGTTCGTGTGTACGACATCTTGATGCTGGCGGCATTGTGTAATTTATATAAGATGTTAAGGCGGGGCTCCGGATATAAATATTCAGCGATGCTTTCTCCTTTCTTAAACGATAGCACTTCGCCTGTAGGCACACCATCTTCGCTGTATACAACCCTTTGTGTAGGGCCAACCTGGTTGAAATAACTGTAGCGCATTCCTGCAATGATATTAAGATCCGGGGTAACATTGATGTCAGCGCTGAGGTATGCTGCCGCCTCATGCGCATAAAGATTGCTGATCTTTGATTTAAAATCCTGCACACCCGTTGTATATCCACCGGCCCCGGGTGTAAATTGATGCCAGGTGTACTGGCCACCCCATTTGAATTTTAACCAGTTGTTATTGAAGTAAGTCCAATCGGTTTTCAACTGTACATCCTGTAAGCCGGAAGTGAACAAAAAACTGTTGGTACTGTATCCGTAATGGCTATCGAGGCTGAAATTGTCAAAAACAATGGCCGTTTCCTGGTTGATTTTTTTTGAGAACTGCTGCTCCCATGTAAGGCCTCCGAGTATATTGCCCCAATGTGTATTAAAAGTGCTGTTTCGCCCATTGGGTGTTTTATTAGGATCCTGGAAAGAAAACCTGTCCCGCCCGGAATAGAACGTAAACAGTAATGAGTTTTTCGGGTTGATTATGTAATCTGCCTTGGCGTTTACATCATAAAAATAATAGCCGTTGCCACCAACGCGGCCGGGGGCCAGAACACGGGCTACCTGGTCAATATAGGTTCGCCTGGCGCTGATGATAAATGAAGACCTGCCTTTTACCAACGGCCCTTCCAAAGAAAGCCTGCTGGATATCAGGCCTATACCTCCGCTGGCTTTCAGGGAGTCTTTGTTTCCCGACTGGGTGTTAATATTAATCACGCTGCTAAGCCTTCCACCGTATTGTGCAGGGATGCCTCCCTTTATTACTTCAGCGGTTTTAACCGCCTCGCCGTTAAAGATGCTAAAGAATCCAAGCAGGTGATTGGGATTGTAAACAGGTATTCCATCCAGTAATACCAGGTTCTGGTCTGGCCCTCCGCCGCGCACGTATATTCCGGCACTTGCCTCACCGCCATTTTTAACCCCTGGTAGTAAAGTGATGGTTTTCAGTGGATCTATTTCTCCCAAAACAACAGGTATTTTTCGAAGCTGTGCTGCAGTAATACTTTGAACACTCATTTCATTGCGTGCAATGTTCGAACTTGAAGCGGTAACAGTAACATTTCCAAGAAGGCTTTCCCTTCTGCGCATAATAACATTTAAAGTAGTGTCTGCAACAGGGGAAAGATTGGTGTAATAAGGAAAATGATTTACGGAAGTGATGCTCAGGTTATAATGTCCGGCAACTGTTATAATTAAAACTTTGCCGGTAGAATCCGCTTTATATTTTTTTTGATTAAGTGTAATGGTCGGGTCGTG
>CAXSIE010000594.1:0-2250 GCA_964237295.1 uncultured Flavihumibacter sp.
TAGAAGACTGCATGTTTTCAATAGTCCATTTCATTACCCTGTCAATCAAATCTTTGTTTTCTGCAAATAACGCGGCCTTCGACATGGTTATTACCAACTGGGCCGGAGCGTGAATATCAATCGGATAAAGCGCATTATTATAATACTTAGACCTGCCCTCGGCATCAAAAAACGTGTTCTTGTAATAACTCATTCCTTTATCAACATTACCCTGGAAACTGTTATCACCGGTGAAACGCATATAGTCGCAGATACATTCCATTAAAGCCGGTATGGAAATTATCAATCCATTGATGAAATGGCAATGTGCTGTAAAACCACGACCCATCGGAATTTTGAAAATCGCAGCAATAAGCTACCGCCTTTCGGGCAAGTGCAGCAAGTTCTTCTTTCCCGTTATACTTATATATCCTGCTTAGCAATCGGGCGCCGAGTAATGAGGCATTAAAGACCGATGTGTGATCAGTTGGAGAATAAGAGAACGCAAAATTTCCTTTATCGTTATAAGTGCGGTTCAGGTCTTTTAGGATAAAATCCCCTGAAGAGATGGCCGCATCAAGATAGGTATTGTTTTTTGTGGCTTCATAAGCATCGATCAATGAATTGGCAACATAAGTTGTGGCCACTATCGTAGGAGTAAATTCCTTCTGAAAAAATGCCCTGGATTCCCAGTCGAAATTATATCCCCAGCAATTACCTGAGTAACCGGGAGTCCGGAGTTCAATCACCTTATCTGCCAGGAACTTTATTTTTTCGATAGCCTGCGGATGGAAACTTTCCAATTCACTTAACTGCGCATAAGAGGATATAAAAAGCGCCAGCCCTTTAGGATTATAGCCTTTATCAATCTTCAACAAAGGCCGCATATTGATGGGCATCTTTTTTATAAACTGTATCCACATCAACCGGGTCAGCCGCTTCTTTGGCAATATGGGCATGGCCCTGAAAACCTTGCTCATCAATCCGTCATACGGATCCCAGCCTTTGAATTCTTCGCCCTTACAATATTGCTCCAGTAAGCTGAACGATTTTAAAATTTGATCACGCATGGATAGTAATTTGTTGAGGCAGGCCGGTTCTAAGGCTATCTATTATTTTAAATGTCGTTAGCGTGGTAAGGCAAATGGAGCGAAAGCTTATCGGACTGTCTTTACCTTCTTTTAAATTGGCTAAAAAAGCCAAGACCTCTTGTGAATGCCCTTTTCCTTCCGACTTCAATTTTTTTGTTTTGTTGCCACTATGCAGGCTGCCTTCCTGAAAATCGTTTATGATGGCTGCCTTTCCGGCGCCGAATACTTCGATGAGTTCTTTGGGTAATGATTTGTCGCCATTAGCCACATAAACAAGATTGCCTACAGACCCGTTATCGAACTTTACCACTACTGATATATTATCATCCAGCTTGAGCTTTTCATTACCGGACTGGATGCAGTCGGCATAAACTTTCACCGGCTCTCCATCTGTAAAGAATTGCATCAGGTCAATGAAATGACACATCTCCCCTATTATCCTGCCGGCACCTATTTCAGGATGCTGCGTCCAGTGCTCTTTTGAAATAAAACCGGCATTCACCCTGATGTTCACTACAAGCGGCTCGCCCACATTTTCAAATTCTTTTTTAATGGCAACCGCTATCGGTGAAAACCTCCTGTTAAAGCCCACCATCAAAGGAATATCATGCTTGGCTTTCGTGTTGATAATGGCTTCCAACTCACCCTGGGTAGTGGCTAAAGGTTTTTCAACAAATACATTTTTACCTGCCTTGAGGCTTTCAATAACCTGCCCGGCATGCGACGAATGAGGTGTTGCAATAAAAACCGTGTTGATGTCTTTCTTGTCAAGCACATCGCTGATGGCTACGGAACAGGCATTAAAACTGAATTTATCGGCAACATTTTTTGAAGTGATGCCTTTAGAGGTTACTACCGTATCAAGAGAGGCGCCGGATAATTTTACGTTAGGTATAAGGTAGCTTTGGGCAAAGCTGCCGGCACCAATAAAACCAACATTGATATTTTGGACAGGCGCATTTTTTACCTGTTTAACGGTTGAAAATTTTCCTTCATAGTCAGCATATTTAAGCAAGATGCCAATATGCGGTTCAGGTGTTTTTCCTAAAACGATGTCATAAGCCGCTTCAGCATTGTCAATATCAAAAGTGTGTGATATAAGGGGTTTGATGTTTACCAGCTTTTTCGAAACCATATGAAGGAATGCACCCATATTCCTTTGCTCCGTCCACCTGACATA
>CAXSIE010000594.1:2260-2989 GCA_964237295.1 uncultured Flavihumibacter sp.
AGCGAAAGGATAATCAACGCCCCCTTCTTCATAATCCACATCATAACGCCCGGGGCCATAAGAACAGGATATCCTCAGTTCCAGTTCCTTCCTGTAAAAATGCGGATCGCGGGGCACATCCATTTTTACTGCTCCTACCACTACAATCTTACCTTTCCTGCGACAGATCTCTGTCGATAACACGATAGGGTCATTGGTGGGCGATGCAGCGGTAATGATGATACTGTCGAAGCCGTGACCATTGGTAAAATTCTCGCATGCGTTCAGCAGGTTAGGATCATTGCGATGCATTGCTTTGGTAGCACTGATGTCATTGGCTAAAGCAATCAGCCTGTCTGAAATATCAATGCCAAATACGTCGCAACCATTGGCTTGCAGCAATTGGCCGGTAAGCTGACCTAACAACCCCAGACCTATCACACAAACTTTCTCTCCCAGCCTTGGCTCGGCCTGCCGTACACCCTGCAGGGCAATAGCGCCCAGCGTAGTGAAAGCCGCTTCTTCAAAAGATACGTTATCAGGTATTTTAACCACCAGGTTTTGGGGAACCCCCACTATGTCCGCGTGTGAAGCGTAGCCCTGCCCTGCACAGGCAACCCGGTCACCGGGTTGAAAAACACCTTCTTTATCGAGGGAGGTGAGTACAACACCGGCGGTGCTGTAACCCATGGCTTTTAGGGAATCAAGCTTTGTTTTAACCTTGTTAAAAGTAGCCATCAGCCCTTCCTT
>CAXSIE010000595.1:0-2300 GCA_964237295.1 uncultured Flavihumibacter sp.
ACCTCATGGCTGATCAAAAAAGATGGGAAGGTGGTGTTTAAACCCGAGAAGTGGAAGTGATTATAAAATAATGATAAACGCAATGTATTAGCCCTTCGGCAACGGTATTAAGTTAAGAAGTTCTTTTAATTACAAGCACCAGGTTTAAAAGTCGGACTGACTGTAAATCCCCTCCTTCGGAGGGGACATTACGTCCTTCGGACGTAATGGGGGTGGGTTACCGGGCAGCGTGTTACCGAATGGTAGTAGCCGTGCTTGTTGGTCGGCGTTTTGGGTGGTAGTCACTGAATAATTACAGTCAACCCACCCCTCGTTTGGCCTTCGGCTCAAACTTCCCCTCCCATGAGGGGATTTACTGCCATGCTCACTTTTCACGTAGTGCTTCGTGTTGATTATTAACTTAATAACATTGCCTTCGGGGTTCGCGTCTTATAATTTATTTAATTGCTATAATCCTTTCACCCTTTCAGGGTTTGCCAAATGCCTGAGAAGTTCAAAGCATTAGTCAACCATCAGTTAATTTTTTTAGATGATTCAAACAACCACTGAAACCGTAATTTTATAACCTGACTATCCTTTGTGCCTTAGCGGCCTAAAACTTACATAAACCAATGATCAATAAAGAATACGATGCGGTGGTGGTCGGATCAGGACCGAACGGACTTGCGGCAGCCATTACACTTCAAAAAGCCGGACTCTCAGTAATCTTATTGGAAGCAAAAGATACTGTTGGCGGAGGGCTTCGAACCAAAGAACTGACATTGCCCGGCTTTAAACATGATGTGTGTTCCGCCATTCACCCTCTGGCAGCAGGATCACCCTTTTTTCAACAGCTTCCCCTGGAGCAACACGGACTGGAATATATCTATCCGCCGGTTGCCGCTGCGCATCCTTTCGATGGCGGAACTGCTGCTGCACTAACCAAATCAGCGGAAGAAACGGCTTTGTCATTGGGAAAAGATGAAAAAACGTATCTGAAAATAATTAAACCTTTGGTAAGAGACTGGCCATCACTGGCTCCTGACGTATTAGGACCATTACAATTTCCCAATAATCCCCTTGCACTGGCAAAGTTTGGATTGAATGCTTTAAAATCCGCAACATCTCTTTCAAAACGTTTTCAAACAAAAGAAGCAAAAGGTCTATGGGGAGGTATGGCAGCGCATTCCATTCAGCCATTATCCAATATTGCTTCCTCGGCAATAGCGCTTGTTTTGATGACGAACGGGCATTTAAGAGGATGGCCCGTGCCAAAGGGCGGCTCTCAATCCATCTCAAATGCACTGTGTTCTTACCTTGAATCTATAGGGGGCACTGTACAAACTAATTTCAATGTAGAAAACCGGGATCAACTTCCAGCATCACGCGTGGTACTTTTTGACGTTACGCCAAATCAACTGTTGAAAATAACAGGGGATAGTTTCTCTTCCATTTATAAGTGGCAGTTAAAGAGGTACCGCTATGGAATGGGTGTGTTTAAAATCGACTGGGCGCTTAACGAGCCTATTCCGTTTACTGCCGGTGCATGCAGGCAGGCGGGTACAATTCATTTAGGAAACACTTTTGATGAAATTGCCAGTTCCGAACAACAAACCTATAACGGAAAAATTGCTGACAAACCTTATGTGTTGCTGGCGCAGCAAAGTTTGTTTGATGCATCGAGAGCACCTGCAGGCAAACATACCGCCTGGGCTTATTGCCACGTGCCGAATGGGTCGCAGGTTGATATGACTAACGCTATTGAAAACCAGGTAGAAAGATTCGCACCGGGATTTCGTGAAACCATACTGGCAAAAAATACTATGAACACTTCGCAGGTACAGGAGTACAATTCCAATTACATTGGTGGGGATATCAATGGTGGTATAATCGACATCACACAATTATATACAAGACCGGCAATAAAGTTATCGCCTTACCGCACTTCAGCCAAAGGCATTTATATTTGTTCCTCATCCACTCCACCCGGCGGCGGTGTGCACGGGATGTGCGGATATTACGCAGCCAAAAGAGCGTTGAAAGATGTCTTTGATTTAAAAGAAACCATCGGGTTATTACGAGGATAATATATTCAACATTGTATTCAATCAAATCACAAATAAAACAATAAAATGCCATCTTCTAACATCAGCGCAACCGTTCCCGATGAGACACAGGAATCCATTGAAGCCAATTATAACACCAATGCCCCACAAACTTTTTTTACCAGGCTTACAGAAGATTGGTGGGCAGTAATAATCGGTGGATTACTGATTACTGCAATTTTAGTTTTCGCATTGTCTTCGCCCGGTTTCAAATTC
>CAXSIE010000595.1:2310-2989 GCA_964237295.1 uncultured Flavihumibacter sp.
TGCCTGCTTATCAATGGGCTGATTTTGATGACCTGTTTGGAAAGGTGCTGGCCGTTAACAACCTGCTACTGATCGTTAGTATCGGTGTAATTTTTTTGATCTTATCGTCAATTTCCATCTCATTGTCAGGCGGTAATGCGGCCCGTTTCGCTAAAGGCTTCGCGTTGGTTTTTTTGCTCGGCATTGTTTCTCTTATTGTCTCCGGCAACAAAACCATCAGTTACTATGGTATAGAATACGTTGTCTTCGCTTTGCTTGCGGGATTGTTAATTGGTAATCTCACTACGCTACCGCCGTGGTTGAAAGAAGCTGCGCGCTCCGAATTTTTTATCAAGACCGGTTTGGTTATTCTCGGCACAAGTATACTGTTCACGGATATCATACAAGCTGGCATTCCCGGTATATTACAGGCCGTGATCGTTGTATCCGTAGTATGGTTTTTCTCCATGTGGCTTTCGAGGTTGTTAAAAGTGGATGATGAATTTGGAGTGATCCTCGCTTCCGCGGTTTCTATCTGTGGCGTATCCGCAGCCATTGTTGCCGCCGGCGCCATCAAAGGTGATAAAAAGAAATTATCTTATGTTACCTCATTGGTATTGCTGGTTGCCATACCGATGATGATCATAATGCCTTATGTGATTAAGAAGTTCAATATGCCTGCAATTATTGCGGGCGCATG
>CAXSIE010000596.1:0-717 GCA_964237295.1 uncultured Flavihumibacter sp.
GACGTATTTAATTACTGCATCTGCAGCATATGCCCATATTCGCCTGGAAGTGATCAGTGATCCTATGACGGATGGGCAATCCGGTATCATGTTGCCAGAAAGACGTCTCTGACAAAGACCCATATCATCATTAAATTCCGGATTATTATAAAAGATACTACCTATAACCAGTAACCGCTTTTTTCAATCTCTGTCAGATCATCCTTCGCCTGTGTTGGGTTTTACTGTTCCAATGAATTGATACTGTAAGATACTATTGAGAATAAAGCGTTTTCAAGCGTGTTTTCACCTATTTGTTATCTGGTACCTGACATTTATTCCTGTGCATATTCAGACGCCCAGTCGGTGCCGTCATCGCCTTTCTGTCCGTCCAGCTTGATGAGAAAGGTTTTGGCGGGGAAGTAGGGCTTTAAATGAATATCAAGATAGATCCTGTCTTTTTGCTTTGGATCCTGTTCGAACCTTCTGATGGAGAAATTTTCGATCAGCTTGGTAGGACCCGTGATGCCGTCCAGGAATTTTACAATCTGTCCGTTCAGTTCTTTCCGGGAACTGGCGGTGAAATTTTCAAAGGCCCTTCTGTTAAGGAAATGCATCATCACTTTTGCTACGTAATCAAACACGCGCACAACAGAGTAGGTTTGCAAACCGATGTTGTCGCCGTTGAACAGGGTTTTGGCGGAGAATGCCATTACATTGCCATACTCTTTCACCATG
>CAXSIE010000596.1:727-1513 GCA_964237295.1 uncultured Flavihumibacter sp.
TGAGACTGCCGTATTTTTTACCGGCTGTTACCTGCGACATGAGCGTATTGTACACTTTGCCGGCGAGTGCGCCTGCAGGTGGAACAAAAAGATCTTCCGCTTCACCCACCTCGCCGAATTTTCCGCGGCCGACAAGCCAGTTGCAACTCATCATTACGCTGGAGCGATAGCCGTCGCCACCGGTCAGGTTGGCGGCTTCAAACAGTTCCATCACGTCATCCGGAGCTTCCAGGTTTTCAAAATCGGTTACCAGCATCACTTTGTTTTCATAAGCGATCTTGGCCCATATCTCCACTACTTTGTTAGAGCCAAGATAACCCGGAAGCACCATCAGGCTGTAATTGTTCCGTAAATCAAGGCGATCAAAATTGTCGACCAGTTCATTTTGTATGGCATCTATAAATCGGGTATTGTCCAGGTCTTTCAATTGGTCCGGTTCTACATTGATGAAGGACACATTCTTAACCTTGGTGCTTTCGGTATTCTTATAAAATAATGCTACCGACCGGTACGAGCGCTCCAGGGTGTGGGTATGTTCCATGGCGGCTTTAAGGTTTTTCTTTAAAAGGATATCTGCCTGGTCGGATTTCTCCTGGCAGGATTCCATCATGTCGGCCATATCACCGGCGCTGTCCAGGATTTCACTCCACCATTGCAGCGACTTTTTCAGCGCTTCGCGCTCTTGTTTCTTGGCCGCTTCCTCCAGGAAAATTTTTTTGCGGGCCCTTCTTTCCGGGTTGATATTTTGCACCCCCTCTATAACCGATTCAAGCAGATCGAAGCCTC
>CAXSIE010000596.1:1523-1834 GCA_964237295.1 uncultured Flavihumibacter sp.
ACGTTCCAGTGTTTTCAGGCTGGTTTCCAGCGACTCTCTTTGTATATGATCCGGTTTCACTGCTTCCAGCACATCGCTTCCTGGCGATAGTGCACTCATTAATTCTTGTGGCATAAGATTAATTTATAAAATGATGAATGATTTACTGTGGCACAGGTTATCTGACTTCTTCCAGCTCCTGCATCAATGCCTGTAAAGCGCTGACAAGGCTTTCTTTTGTTTCATAGCTGGATAAAGCCTGTTTTAAAAGCTTGTTAGTTTTAAGCTGTTTGATAATTTTCTGGTACTGCTCCCTTTTCTGGGTAAGCTCA
>CAXSIE010000596.1:1844-2201 GCA_964237295.1 uncultured Flavihumibacter sp.
CTGTAATGCCTTTTATACCGAAATCGCCCAGATTGGCAAAGCGCAACAGCTCTTTTCGCATGGTGCCTTCCTCCGTTTCAAACTCCATCTGGATCTGCGGTTTGAAATGCTCAAAGACCTGCTCCACATTAGTAAGCCCTTCTATTATCTCCGGCTTGATAGGTGTTGCGGCAGTTAATTTTTCTGCCATCAGCACGCGGTTTTGTGGAATGTCCGCAATGGCTTCAGCGGTTTCGGTTTCCTGAACCGTACCACCTATGCTGTACTTTTCGATTGACATGATTCTATATTTTATTGATTAATGAATGGAAATACATGGTTCGCAAACCCGGTCTTTATGAATGATAGCCTTCAAAA
>CAXSIE010000596.1:2211-2986 GCA_964237295.1 uncultured Flavihumibacter sp.
GCTGGATCGAGCGTGCCATTCATGTTTTCTTTGGCAATGGCTTGCGCAATTTTCAATAACCCGCAGTGATCTTTGATCAAGTGCTGTTTCTTGTGCTAACGCTGGCATATGTACGATTTATATTGTTGTGTGTTAAGTTATTCAGAAGATCTGGTCGAACAGGTTTTTCTTCCTTATGGTAACATTCATTGTTTTTATACAACCTGTTGAACCATCTACTGTCAGGAGAACTTTTGGTTTCTGAATTTTTTTGATCTTTTTAAACTGTTTGATCTCGTTGGACATTTGTAAAAAAGTCATTGCATTTCCGTTGTATACAACCATAAGATTCAAATTGTCACATAAGTATTTAGAGAAATCATCCGCTCCTTTCTTACCCGCTAATATATCCTCTAATCCATCACCCATCTGCTCGTTCGTAATTTCGGGCGCCTTTGGTTTTGGTTCTTCGGTCTTTTCTTTATCAGGTAATTGATTCATGGCTGGATTTTCAGGCTCGTTTTTCATCCGGAGCATTTTCGCTGCGCTAGGAGGTGCAACAATCTGTGGTTTGACACTTTCCTTAACCGGTTGCGGATCTTTTACATAAATTACTCTTGCTGCTACCTGATCTGAACGGCCGTTTATTTTTAGATAAATGGTTTTGATTCCAGAAGTTTTATACATGTAGGTTGGTTCTTTGGAGATTGCATCTACAATCCCGCTCTCTCCAAATCTCCATTCCCAGCTTGTTGCATTGGCTGTTGCGTCTTTACATGTTACAGGAGTATTTACC
>CAXSIE010000597.1:0-2985 GCA_964237295.1 uncultured Flavihumibacter sp.
ATCATCAATTTCATTCCTGCCGGGAACGCCACCTGTATGATAATGCCCGAAATACTGATTGTTATTTTGAATAGTTCTGATTACGTCTCCTTCGTCAATCTGCATATGATATATATCATACAAAAGCTTGAAGTTCTCAGAACCGAGTTGCTTACATAATTCAACTCCCCATGCACTCCTGTCGCACATATAATCCTTATGGTTGACCTTACTATTTAACAGTTCCATCTGGATAATAACATTATTTTTTTCAGCCAGCGACATAATCTGCTTTAGCCCTTCTACGCAGGTTTTTAAGCCTTCTTCATCAGCAATACCACTCCTGTTTCCACTAAAACAGATCAGGTTTTTATAACCTGCTTTAGCCACCAGGGGTATCATGTCAGTATAATTTTTGATTAACGTAGCGTGGTATTGCTTATCATTCCAGCCATGAGGTATGCTGATCTCCGCACCATTGCACATAGAAGAAAAAATACCGTATTTTTTTAGCATGTCCCAATCCTTTGGACCTACCAGGTCTATAGCACTAAAATTCAGTTTCTTAACTGCCTGGCAAAATTCCTCCAAAGGAATAGAGCTATAGCACCAGCGACATACGGAGTGGTTAATATTTCCTTTCAATGTATTAGTTTTTCTGTTGGGAATTTGGTTTGTAGCGAGGGATATATTCGGTAAAGTACCCAGAGCGGCGGTTCCTACAAGAATATTCTTTATGGCAAGCCTTCTTGTTTTCTTTTCTAGCATGTATCGTTATTGAAGGAAGGAAAGTTACAAATGTTTTGTTATATCAGTTTATTAAATTCCATATTTCTCTTATATATTTATCCTGTCAAACTTCATTTTAACAGACAACCTAAGTCTACCGGTTTGGCGGGTAAGAGCACATTAAAAGACTTTATAAATGTAATTTTTTTATTTTTAATAAAATATTCATTATCTACTTAACAACAAGCAATTAACAACAACGATTATGAAAAGAAAATTGAGGATGGGTATGATCGGTGGGGGAAAGGATGCATTTATAGGTGCAGTACACAGGATTGCTGCATTAATGGATGGAGAGATCGAGATCGTTTGCGGGGCATTTAGCAGTAACCCTGAAAAGTCAAAACTAAGTGGTGAAATGTTGCACCTTAATGCTGACAGGATCTATGGTTCTTACGAAGAAATGATCCTTAAAGAAATGTCCTTACCTGAAGGAGAAGCAATGGATTTTGTAAGCATTGTTACCCCCAATCATTTGCATTTTGAACCTTCAAAAATGGCGCTAGAAAATGGTTTTCATGTAGTGCTGGATAAGCCGATGACATTTAACCTGGAGGAAGCAAAAGAATTAAAAAAAGTTATAGAGAAAAGCGGAAAATTATTTTGCCTTACACATACATACACCGGTTATCCGATGATTAAGGAAGCCCGCCAGCTGGTTGCAACCGGCGTGCTAGGGAAAATAAGGAAAGTGTATGTTGCGTATCCACAGGGCTGGCTAAGCGAATTTCTGGAAGGTGGAGATAACAAACAGGCTTCCTGGCGCACAGATCCGGGTAAAAGCGGCATTGCCGGATGTATGGGCGATATCGGCACACATGCTTTTAATATGGCAGAATATGTAAGCGGACTACAAGTGACAAAACTTTGTGCCGATCTTAATATCGTTGTTGAAGGAAGGCAACTGGATGATGATGGCAGCGTACTATTAAAGTTTAATAATGGTGCAAGCGGATTGCTGTATGCATCGCAAATAGCTGCCGGTGAAGAAAACAATATCAGAATTTCAATTTATGGTGAAAAAGGCGGACTTGAATGGAAACAGGAAGATGCCAATACGCTTTTGCTGAAATGGTTGAATAAGCCGGCTGAAATCCTCCGGGCAGGTAATGGTTACCTGAGTTCTTACGCCCGGCACAATTCCCGAACTCCCCCGGGTCATCCCGAGGGTTACCTTGAGGCATTTGCGAACCTGTACCGAAACTTTGCCTTTAGCGTAAAAGCACAGTCCGAAGGAAATACTGCCAAAGCAGAATGGTTGGATTTTCCAGGAGTAGATGACGGCATCCGGGGAATGGCTTTTATTGAAAATGTTGTAAAAAGTAGCCAGAGTAATGAAAAATGGACTGAGTTCGTTGTTTGAAATATTGGCTACTATTAGCAGCTGGTTAAAAAATGATTTTTAATTATTCAAGACAAATTATTTAAAATAATACTTAACATGCAAACAATAAAAGGTCCTGCAATATTTTTAGCCCAGTTTATGGGTGATCAGCCTCCTTTCAACGAGTTGAAAAGTATATGTAACTGGGCTAAAGGCCTGGGTTTCGAAGGAGTTCAGATTCCAACATGGGACAGTCGTTGTATTGATCTTCAAAAAGCCGCGGAAAGTAAAACTTATGCAGATGAAATAAAAGGCATTGTTAATGAATGCGGCCTGCAGATAACGGAACTTTGCAGCCATTTACAAGGCCAACTGGTAGCAACACATCCGGCATACGATGCTTCTTTTGATGGATTTGCTCCTAAAGAAGTTCAGGGAAATGTGAAAGCCAGAACGGAATGGGCCGTTCAGCAATTACACTATGCAGCCAAAGCTTCCCGAAATTTAGGATTAGATGCACATGCTACCTTTAGTGGCGCTTTACTTTGGCCTACAATGTACCCCTGGCCTCAACGCCCCGCCGGTTTGGTAGATACAGGTTTTAATGAGCTGGCAAAAAGATGGCTGCCGATATTGGACGCTTTCGAGGAAAACGGGGTAGATCTTTGTTATGAGATCCATCCCGGCGAAGATTTGCACGACGGAGAAACTTATGAGATATTTCTTGATAAGGTTAACCAGCACAAAAGAGCTTGTTTATTATACGACCCCAGTCATTTTGTGCTGCAATGCCTGGACTACCTTACCTATATAGATTATTACCATGACCGGATCAAAATGTTCCATGTAAAAGATGCTGAATTCAACCCAACCGGTAAGCAGGGCGTTTATGG
>CAXSIE010000598.1:0-2968 GCA_964237295.1 uncultured Flavihumibacter sp.
CCATCCGCGTAACCAAAGTGTTCTATGCCAATGTCATTACTATTTTTCAGAACCTTACCTCTTTGATTTATCAGCACTGATCCCCATTCAGATGTAGCACTTATTATTTTGTTTATTTCAGCTTTTGCAATTGCTTCATCCTTATCTGCAACAATAATAAACAGGTCGCCGTTTTTTTTCCAGCCATCTTCAAAATTCGATAAATCGTCTCTTAACCAGTTGCTTCTTTTTTTCATGCCTTCCCTGAAGGATTCATCACCAGGAGTATGTTCAATTAACACATCCAGTTTACCATAAGCATAAGTTGATAAAGAAAGTGTGAAGATGGTTCCTCCATCGAAATTTTTATCAGTCTCTCTTTTGGAGCTATCACTGAGCTGCTTATATGCAGGTGTTACTTTTGTTTTAGCAAAGGCAGCTATCCATTTACCGGCAGGCTCTGCATCATTTATTTGTAACAGAAGATGAAAAGCAAATTCACGGCCGTGATGTTCAAGGATGTTTGCTTGCAGATCCTTTAGCATGGGTGTAAACGTGTCATTAATTTTTACGTGGGTTTGATTTAAGAATTCCATTTTTGATTGTTTTAATTGTAGGTAATTATATCAGCAAAGTATTTTGCTATCAGCCGTCAGCTTTTAACAGATCATTACAGTATTACGTCTTAAGGCATCCCTTTAACCAAATTGTAATTTTAAATACAAAAGATGTGTATTCTTCCTGATAGCTGATAGCAATTTATACGACATTATATAATTGACAAACATCACTAATCCTGAAGCAATATGATCTATCACTTATTTCATAGTTTCATAACACTTTCATTAGAAGAAATATCCTTAAATTAAAATCTGAGAAGTGCAGCGTAAATTAAACCTATAAGCAATTAATTCATTAAGATATTGAAGTGACAGGGATGATTATATAAAAATGCAAAACATTTTCCGGATTTGCAAGATAATTTTTAGTTATAGAAAACACTTTTAATTCAATAGGCAATCATGCTTAACATAACAGTAGTTTGGTTTGAGCATTTATTTGATCTTTATTAATATTAACTTTTAAATGGATGCTATTATATGTTCTGTTTTATGCGCTTCCTCATATTTGATAATACTTGTAATTAATTTGGAAAGTAATATTATCTTCAAAATACTTTAGTAAATTTTATCCTGATTGTTTTTTAAGGGTTACATTTTAATATTCAAAATATGAATCGTTTTTTGCTTTCTCTTTATTTTTTTCTTGTACTAACTACCAGCTTCATGTACTCAGCTTTTTCACAGCAGGGGAGTACCGGGTCATTAACTACTGCCGATTACCAGCACGCAGAAAAATTTATGGCTTATAATACCAACCAACTTGTAGACCGTACTAACGTGCGGCCCAACTGGCTCGCCGACGAACGTTTCTGGTACCGCGTTTTAACTGCGCAGGGAAGTGAATTCATGCTTGTTGATCCTGCGCATGGAACACGTGTTCCGGCTTTTGATCAGGCAAAACTGGCGGCAGCGCTGTCAACAGCTGCCGGTAGCAACTATGAAGCATCCCGCCTGCCTTTCTCTACATTTGATTTTTCTCCGGATGGAAATTTTATTTCAGTTTCTGTAGCCAGGAAGAATTATAAATGTGACATCCGTTCCTATAGCTGTGCACTGGATAATGCACTACCACAAGGCGGTGTAGCTGGTTTCAACAGGTCTAATGAAATCTTTTCTCCTGATGAAAAACGCGCCGTATTTATCCGCAATTATAATTTATGGGTTCGTGATGTTGCCACAGGTAAGGAAACTCAGTTAACTACTGATGGTATCAAGGATTTTGGCTATGCTACCGATAATGCCGGGTGGACAAAAAGCGATCGTCCGGTAGTAACCTGGTCACCGGATTCTAAAAAGATTGCTACCTACCAGCAGGACCAGCGGAACGTAAGTGACATGTACCTGGTTTCAACAAATGTAGGAAAACCAAGGTTGCAATCCTGGAAATATCCGCTTCCCGGCGACAAAGACATCATAACAATCCAGCGTGTGATCATTGAAGCGGACAATCCAAAAGTGATCCGCCTGAAGCTTCCTCCTGACCCGCATCGCGGAACGATACTCGATGATATTTCACGTGCCGGAAATGTATTCGGTGATGTGCAATGGAACAAAGATGCAACGCAGCTGGCGGTTGTTTCCACTTCCCGCGACCACAAGCAGGAAAAGATTTACATAGCGGATGCATCAACCGGGTCAACCCGTGAAGTATTTGAAGAAACCGCTTTAACACAGTTTGAATCAGGGCCGGGAAGCAACAGCAGCTGGCGTTACCTGGCTGAATCAAACGAAATCATCTGGTATTCTGAACGTGATAACTGGGGCCATCTTTACCTCTATGACGCTACAACCGGTAAGCTCAAAAATCAAATTACAAAAGGAGACTGGACAATTACAGAATTGCTCAGGATTGATGAGAAAAACCGGATGATCTACTTTCTTGCAGGTGGACGCGAACCGGGCCGTAACCCTTATTTCGATCATTTATACCGGGTGAAATTTGATGGAAAGAATCTGGCTTTGCTTTCACCGGAGGATGGAAACCATCAGATCACGCTATCACCTTCGGGGAAATATTTTGTTGATAATTATTCCAAACATGATGTTCCTCCCGTATCGGTTTTGCGCAGTGCTAATGGAAAACTTGTATCGAACCTGGAAAAGGCAGACATCTCGCGTCTCACCGCTACAGGATGGAAGCCACCGACACCAATAATAGTGAAAGCACGCGACGGGCAGCTTGACCTGTATGGCTTGATGTTTACTCCGACCAACCTTGATCCACAAAAAAAATATCCGGTTGTAAATTATATTTATCCTGGTCCGCAGGGTGGAAGTATCGGCAGCTGGTCTTTTTCCACTGCTATCGGAGACCACCAGGCGCTTTCCGAACTGGGATTTATCGTAATAGCCATTGAAGGAACCTG
>CAXSIE010000599.1:0-410 GCA_964237295.1 uncultured Flavihumibacter sp.
TCATACTCCCTGAACTTATCATCACCGTAGCGCGGACCGGCAACAGTGGCCATATGAGCGATACCGTTTTCTTTCAATATGCCTTCCAGCATTTCAACAGTAATATTTGCCGGGGAGCCTACAAACCTGGCGTGAAAATTAAAACCCCTTTTACATAAAATAGATAAAGCTTCCACCAACACGATCACTCCCTTATTACGAATGAGGTTTGATAAAAAAAGTATTTGTGTTTCCGGATTATGCTGCCTTATCGTTGGCGACAGCGATTTATTATGGATGACAATTCCATTTGGTACAACGAAGGGTTTGCTTTTATATACATGTCTTATATCATCGATCAGCATTTCTGAAAGGCATATTAAAAAAGTATTGTTGAAGGTTACCGTATACAATTTCGTTTTCAGGGAACT
>CAXSIE010000599.1:420-2954 GCA_964237295.1 uncultured Flavihumibacter sp.
AGTTTTATTTATACCCTTGCCATGGAGGTGGAGAATGATCTTTGCTCTGAACAACTTTAGTAATACAACATAAAATGCATCCCGGTAAAAGCCGATGCCGGTTGGGGTAAATGTAAAATATACAATGTCGCGTCTTTTCCTGATCATCTTTGCAAGGATCTCCCAACTGAATGCTACTGCCCTGAATAACTTTTTAACTGAAAATTTTTCAAGCTCCTGGATTGTTTTTCCAAACTTAAGGTCCAATATTTCGATATTGAACTCTTTCCGGATCAACTCACTATTAATAATGTTGGTGTTCATCACGCTTACCCCATGAACAGGTGGCGGAAACTGACCCAGGAAAAGAATGTTTGGTAACTTTTTAGTGATGGTTTCTTGCAATTGCTTTATTTGAGGTTGTGGTCTTCCGGGCTTCTGGATTGATTTATAACCACAGAGAAAATACAGAGGCAGGAAGGAGGTTACACAGAGGAGGCTCTCTGTGTAACCTCTTCTTAACCTCTGGTATTTTCTCTGTGGTTCAAAAAACACTTTGACACTCTAATCGATATTTTTAATTAAGTACTTCGTTTAACCTTTTTATACCCCAACTCACCGGGAACCCACAGGCAGTCTTGCGGGATTCCATCCCGAAAGTTTTGATTGCAGGCCTGTTGGATATAAAAAATTGCATGTGTCCGGCGAGCATTTCCACCTGGCCGGTTGAAAAAATAAACCCGTTAACCCCATCGACAACCCGGTCCGCAACCGACCCGGATACATCCGTTCCTATGACCGGTTTACCCCAGGTCATCGCATCTAATACCACTGTCGGAAAAGGATCGAATTCAGCAGGATGAACAAATATGTCGGCAGCTATATAAGCCAGTTCTACATCATCCTGCTGAAGCCAGCCTAAAAATTTAACCTGTCGTAGTATATTCAAGCCGGCGGCAACTGCCATCAGTTCTTTTTCCTGCGGACCCGTGCCGGCAATCCATAGCACCACACTGTCATCTTTTAATAACGCCAGGGCTTTTATGGCATCTTCAAACCTTTTTTTGGAGGCCAACTGACCCATACACAGAAATATAATACCGGTTCCCGGATTACTATTTTTTTTCTTAAACGCCCATGCCGCATCAGACTTAACAGCATCAATATTTGAGTACCTGGTAAGATCAAGAAAAAAGGGAAAGGACCTGATTTTTCTTTTGTCACAGCCTAACTTTTCCAAAGCATAACATCCGGGTTTGCCAGTGCTCCACACTTCATCAAAAACTTCAAACACCATTTTAACGATACCCCGCCTTATCAATCCTTTCGGCCCGCTCCAGTCTTTTTTATTAAGGTCTGGTGTATCAGTCCAGTATACCTTTTTTACCGATTTCATCGGAATGAGCATTATGATAATGTATTGCCAGAACGACCAGCCGGAGACCACCACGATATCGGAAGCCGTAACCCTGTTTAATGCCTGGAATAAATTTCCTTGTATGTAGTTAAGATCATAGGCAACAGACTTTAACTGCCAGGGGTGTGTTCCTTTTTCACGTATTTTGTAATACACTTTTAAATCGAATGCCTTACTTACTTCAGCAAGCAGGTAGTCGTTATAAGGTGATTGGGCCACACCGCACCAGGTGATCTTTTTCATTGTTTTTTCAGAAGCTATTTTTTTAACCACGGAAAAGCCGGAGTAACGCAGCGGTTAAACAGAGGAGTACCAAAACTTTAAATAGTGTTAAGTGAGAAAGTTTTTCACATTCCGGCCTTTCCATTTTAAGCAGAATAACCATTTCCTAAAATATAAGCCTTTCATCATTTTTTCCAATACATATAATATCTTAATGCCAGGATTTGGCTTCCCCCCATACCCGTTCCCATACATTTTTTTCAGCTCGGCCAGTTCCCTGATGTAATGCTTGTTTTCCCAACCGGCAGCGGATTTGGATTGGTTATGAATCCTGAATCCGGCAAGCACTTTATCCATATGACCAATTTTATAGCCCCCATTAAAAACCCTTATTAAAAATTCACGGTCCATGCACGCGTGAAAATCATTTCTGAGAAATCCGACATCATCAAAAATTTTCCGTTTCCAGAACATCGATGGCTGACTCACGTAATAGATGCCGTGCAGGGCGTACCACTTTTTTTGTTTAAGAATCGGATAGTTGGCGAGAATATCGGAATGCTGGTCTATCAAAAGAAGCTGGCCGTTGACCAGGTCCGTTTCTTTGTTATTTTCAAAGAATGATACTACCTGTTGCACAGCTCCGGGCATCAAAATATCATCGCTGTTTAGCCAGCATACGATTTCACCGGTTGCTCTTGCAAAACCTTTATTAATGGCTTCACTTTGTCCGTTGTCTTTTTCTGAAACCCAATATGCAAGGCGGTTCCTGTATTTCTTGATTATTTCGATGGTATTGTCTGTTGAGCCACCGTCAATAATAAAATATTCAATATTGGGGTACTCCTGGTTCAGTACACTCCGGATCGTTTCTTCAATAAATGAGCCCTGATTATAGGAAGGTGTGATGATAGAT
>CAXSIE010000600.1:0-626 GCA_964237295.1 uncultured Flavihumibacter sp.
ATAACGATTATTCGGAACAACTCCTTCATCATCAAAATACTGGCCTGTAAGCCTGTAGCCGCTGTTTTTGGTTCCGAATTCAAGGCCCAGGTTATGGGTTTGCGAATACCCGGTACGAAAAAAGTTATGAATATTATCATACCTTTTTGTGTCAGAAGGCCATGCAGGGCCAAATGAAGTAAACTGGCCTGAAAGTGGCGGCGCGGTTGATACACCATTTACCCCTGGTCCGTAATCGTTATTAACATCAGCAAAACGGGTTATTTTTTGCATCCTGAAATTGTCATCGTAATTAACGAGCACTTTACCGGAGGTGCTTTTTGCTTTTCGGGTAGTAATTACAATCGCCCCGGAACTTGCCTGGCTGCCATATAAAGCGGTTGCTTCGGGACCCTTTAACACGGTAACTGCTTCTATGTCATTTGGATTAAGATCGGCAATGCGGTTAGTGTAATCATTGTTCCTGTTTGGCAGGTCAGATGCAAGGCCAATACCGGAGCCTCCATAGGAATTTTCATTAAGTGTCTGATTGTCCAGAATAATACCGTCAACAACAAATAGTGGCTGGTTATTGCCAGACATGGTGTTAAAGCCTCTTAATACGATAGAGGAAGATGCACCTGCCA
>CAXSIE010000600.1:636-2921 GCA_964237295.1 uncultured Flavihumibacter sp.
GCCGGCAACGCCGCTTGTCGGAGTAACGGTAAGTCCGGCTACCCGGCCCTGCAGGCTGTTGACGAAATTTTCCCTTTGTGTTTCCTGTATCTCTTTTCCGGAAACTTTTTGCACTGAATAGCCAAGTTCCCTAGGGTTTCTTTTAATATCCATCGCTACGGTTACCTCCTGCAGCTGTGCACTGGATGATTTCAGGGAAACGTTGTATGAATTGCTATTGCTTATTACAATTCTTTGAGAAGTGTATCCTACGAAGCTGAGAAAGATCGTTTCACCGTTACTTGCTTTTATGCTGAAACTTCCGTTAACGGCAGTACTGGTGCTCTTGTTTGTTTTGGTGTTGGTTACGGTTACTCCCTGTAATGGAGATTTATCATCATCGGATAAGATAACACCTGAAATGGTTCGTTCCTGTGCATGCGCGTGCAGCGTCAGGAATAAGATACAGATAACCGAAAATATTCGATACACTTTACTCATAAGCTTGGTTTTGAAAGCATTAAATTAACAAAAATTGTTAAAACTTTCTTAACGAAGTTAATTTGAAGTAAAATGTCAGATTCTTTTGTTGTAGCCAGAAAAAAAAACACGGTGATTTGTTATAGGCGCGAGAAAGTTTAAGTGATGCACAAAAAGTGCTTAGGAGCCATGCATGTAATAATTAAAAAGCGTGTATTATAAAAACAAATGACAGTTATTTGATGCTGCTTTTTTTATACAATGACCTGCCAATGGCAACAGCTAAAGCATCCTCCGCAGCACCGACAAAAGGATCGGGAATTTTAAATGATTTACATATATTTTTACGAAGGTGGTAGAAAACAAATGTTGAAGCAAGTGCAGCAATTCCTCCGATAACGATTCCTGGCAGCGGCTTCTTGCCAACAGTGCTGCTTATGGCCGCACCGCAAACAGCTCCGGATATTATTCTGGCAGATAAGCCACCGGGTTCTATACGATCAGGCGTGGTGGGCAATTTGTCAATTACCGTTTCTGCCGCCCCTGATACTGATAACGCCGCAAGCGCTTTCTTGTTATTAAAGAACCTTACCAGACGGAAAGGGGAGAAATAAATACCGGGCTGTTTCCTTATTAATAAAGCCGTACAAAGCAATCCTGCATTTGCCCTCATGCCGGAAAGAACACCTAATAAGATAATATCTTTTGTAGTATTGTTTAATGTTTTCATAATAATTCTTAAGATGTTCGTTTATTAAATCAGCTATAAATATCATGCCTCATTAAAATTGCCAGTGTTATGTTAATCTTAAATTGACGCCTTATTTATCAGTCGTTCGGACTGTTTTTCTCCGTGGTTAAAAAACACTTACAAGTATAGTTACTATCTTTCAATACGTAATTTCATGGTTAACTTAACACTGGTAGAATGGGTGTTTTAAAGATATAATTATATAATGATAAATATTTGTTTTAAATCAAAGGCAATCCCAGTAACGCTTCAGTTAAAACGGCTGTTACTATCATAAAATAAGTAAAAGCAAAAGCCATGATCACTTTGCTGTTTTTAGTGATATAATATCCAAACAAAGGGAACAATTGAAGCGCGTGCATGCCTAAAAAGTGGGCAATTCGCAGGTCGCCGTGTTGACGGCTCCAGTTTAACACGGCGATACCATTTCTACTATTATCAGCCCCACCAACAGTGTGTTTTAATAATGCTGCCATAATGCCTCCTTCAAAAGCAAATACCACAAAAAACAGCAGGCCAAGACGAATGCCCCATACGTAAGCCATAGGAAGCGGCCATTCTTTTTTCTTAAAAAACAAATAACCTATATAACCCGTCCATATTGTAAGAACAGTGATGGCTATACCGATTACACTAAATAAGACACTGTATAAAACACTGCTGGTATTGAAATGAGACAGCCGTCCATTGGCGGCCTGCCAGGTAATAACAAAAGTTTCAAAACTGAATACAACAATCGCCATTATATTAAAATACCTAACCCTGGAAGGCATTTCCAGATAATGCATAAACCATCCGATAGTCCAGACAAATATGGTAATTGAAATATAAAATTTAAAAGGCTTTATAAAAGCATTTACACCGTTTACCTGGATGTTTGTTCTTTGCCATAGTATAAGGCAGGTAATGGCTGCTATTAAATTCAGTATACCATACCAGTATAACAGAGGGTTCCTTCTTTTCAATTCACTAATAAAATACATAAAAAATAGTTTTTAAAAATTATCCTGTATATATGTTCTTGTTTTAATTAACCTTATTAAAAAATAAAGCAGCAACCCAAATGGCCTAACAT
>CAXSIE010000601.1:0-1861 GCA_964237295.1 uncultured Flavihumibacter sp.
AACAAAAGTGGGAACTGTAATTGATGAGCAGGCTGCAATACAATTAGAAAATGTAGTGCGTACCTCTGTTGAACAGGGTGCCAGGGTTGTTTTTGGTGGAAAAAGACAGGGAGCTTTACTGGAGCCAACGATCATAGCCGATGTGCCAAGAGATGCCGAGATGGTGGTATGTGAATCTTTTGGTCCGTTGGCGCCGGTGATGGCGGTAAAAAACCTGGAGGATGCCGTTGCTTTGGCTAACTCAACGGATTACGGGCTTTCATCAGGTGTGGTTACTAACGACCTGCAACAGGCGCTGTATGCGATTAAGAATCTTAAGGCAGGAACGGTGAATATAAATGAAGTGCCTGGCTACCGGATTGAAAGCTCGCCTTTCGGTGGTATAAAAGATTCCGGGCTGGGTATTAAGGAAGGTGTTATTGAAGCCATGAAGGCTTTTAGCTTTGTAAAGACTTTTTCTCTTCCATGGTAGCAGTTTCTTAAACAAATGAAGCTAATGGACAGATACGATCTCATAGTAATTGGTGGTGGAATTTTAGGAACCTTCCATGCATATCATGCTTTACAGGCCGGTAAAAAAGTGCTCTTGCTGGAAAAAGATAATTACCCGGTAGGTGCTACTGTGCGTAATTTCGGACAGATCGTAACATCGGGATTAACAGGCGAATGGTTCAACCATGGCGTTGCAGCATTGGAGATCTACCAGTCAATCCAGCAACAAACTGATATTTCCGTTCGAACCAACGGTACTGTATATATCGCATCAGATGAAGCGGAGCAAACCCTGATCCATGAATTGAAAGCGCATTATGATACCGTTGGTTATGAAGCCATGATCTTGTCAAAAAAAGACATAACCAAAAGATATCCTTCTATCAAAAGCACTTACGCAAAAGAAGCTATCTTTTTTCCCCGGGAGATAAGTGTAGAACCTCACTTGTTGATTCATCGGCTACAGGCGTTCATGCGGGAAAAATTCTCTTCTTTTACAGTAAGATATAATACACCGGTTGTAGGATGCAACCCTGAACAAGAGGGTGTTTCTGTAACAGCAACCGGTGGCAGGCATTATGTTGGCGGAGCGGTTGTTATCTGCAACGGTTATGAATTCAAATTGTTATATCCGGATATTTTCAGCAACAGCGGACAGGTAGTAAGCAAGCTGCAAATGATGCGAACCGTCCTTATGCCGGAAATATCACTGCCCGGTAACATACTAACAGGACTGACTATCCGGCGTTATGAAAGCTTTGAAGAATACTGTCCATCTTTTAAAACTATTAGTACACCTGAACATTATCAGGAATTAAAAAAATGGGGTATTCATATTTTATTCAAGCAGGCGTCCGATAGCAGTATTATTATCGGCGACTCTCATGAGTATGCAGACCTGAACCATTTTGATGACCTGGGTTTCAAGGTCAGCAGTTATATCAATGAGCTGATGCTTAAAGAAGCAGCACGCATCGTAAACTTTGATGTTCGTAAGATAGAAACTTCCTGGGTAGGATTTTACCCCCAGCATAATGAAAAGCATATTGTTGAATACGATGTGGAAGAGCACATTCATATCCGCACCGGCATTGGTGGTAAAGGAATGACAGCTGCTGCCGGTTATGCAAAAGCGTCTATTGGTAAACTGTATAATTTATAAACCTGTTCTATATTTTTGCCGGAGAAGGGAACACAGGCGATACCTCTGTGGTCTCTGCGTTCCTCCTCCGGCAATTCTCTGTGTTAAAAAAATAATATGAAAGGATTACTAATTATTCTAACGCTATTGCAATTTTTAACTGCCTTCTCTCAAAAAACAAAAAAAGCCGTATTCATCATCGCCGATGGCATCCCTGCCGATGTGCTT
>CAXSIE010000601.1:1871-2906 GCA_964237295.1 uncultured Flavihumibacter sp.
CCCGCTTTGGATGCCATAAAAAAAACCGGTGGCTACACGCACGCTCATGTTGGCGGTGAAAGAGGCGGTTATTCTCAAACGCCCACTATATCCGCTGTAGGTTATAACAGCCTGCTTACCGGCACCTGGGTAAACAAACACAATGTGTGGGACAACGATATCAAAGAGCCGGTTTATAATTACTGGAATATTTTCCGCTTTCTGAAAACCGCTTCACCGCAAAAGAAAACAGCCGTCTTTTCCACCTGGCTTGATAACCGTACAAAACTGGTTGGAGACAGCCTGCCGGCTGCCGGTGACATTCACTTCGATGGCCTGGAACATGATACCATCCGTTTTCCGCATGATGATCAACGGGAATACCTTCATAACATTGATGAAGCGGTAGCCGATGCTGCAGCTGCTTGTATTAAATCCGCAGCCCCCGACCTTAGCTGGGTGTACCTGGAATACACCGATGATATGGGCCATAAATACGGCGACAATGAAAAATTGTACACAGCCGTCCGATACATGGATAAACAGGTGCAACGCATCTGGGAATCCATTCAATACCGTGAGAAACACTTCAGCGAGGACTGGGAAATTTATATAACAACAGATCATGGTCGGGACTCTATAACAGGGAAAGGCCATGGCGGCCAGTCAGACAGGGAACGAAATACCTGGATCGTTACCAACGCCAGGGGATTGAACGATTACTTTTTTAAGGGCCGTCCCGGGATAGTGGATATTATGCCTTCTCTTGCTTTATTCCTCAATATCAGGTTGCCGCGCGCACAGCGTATGGAGATTGATGGTGTTCCGCTTACAGGTAAATTATCGGTATTCTCTCCTGATGCGGTTTTATCAAACAACAATCTTATCATCAAATGGAAGGCCTTACAGCAAAACGGGACTGCAAAAATATGGGTGGCTACTACCAACAATTTTAAAACCGGTGGAAAGGATGCGTATTCGCTGGCGGCCGAATTGCCGATAGCTAAAGAGGCGGCTACCATAAATGTTGCCCGTTTCAATTCCCCGTTTTTTAAA
>CAXSIE010000602.1:0-2148 GCA_964237295.1 uncultured Flavihumibacter sp.
GAATGGTTCCTTTTTGGTTACCATCATCTCTGTAATCCAATGTGGTTGGGAGTTGGAGGCGTGGTACTGCGAGAAGGGCCCCGGCCAGCCAAGCATCGAGATGATCGTAGGGTCCTTATGCCCTTCGATTTCACCGGCGTAGGTCCAACCCACGCCCTCTCCTGAATATACCGCCGCTTTTGTGCCATCATTATACTCCACAATACAGACGTTTGGTGCGCCGATCTCCTGGAAGTGTCCCGGCTTCAGATCAAAACTTGTCCGAATTGATTCAAGCAGCTTGCCGGCCCATGGATTGCGTTCGGTCCACTTCCAGGTTTCAGGCCCTCGAATACACTGTACCGCCTTTACGCCTGTCTCACCCCCCTTGCGGCGTTCTACGAAAGCCTGGAGCACGTCGACACAATGGAAAAGGGCTCCCTCATCAGGAGCGCCCCCAACCACGACGGACGTCTTTATGGGCGTATCGATATCAAGTTCTATCTCGGGTTTGCGGAAGTAGGTCGGTATGGAGGAACCCCCGGTCAAAGGAAAGTTCAGCTCACGGGATTTGTCAAACATCCACCTGGCATCGTCCCAACTGTAGGAGAGGTGCTTGTCGTTAAAGACCGGTACCGAGCGCTTGCTCTGCTCAAAAACCCGGATAACCTGCTGGTAGATCCACCAGCGCGGCAACATCCACTGCCCTTTGAGATTGGTTGGATAAATCCCGTGTTCTGCGACTATAACAACACCATCCACCGCAAGTTCCTTTCCCCCGAGCATGACGGCTTCACCTACCGTTTTAAAGATCGGGATGTTTTTCGATTTGCATATTTTCTGACCCAGTCCGCTTTCCGGAAGCTGATTGATGTAAACGGACACCACCTCCACTCTCGAAGGAGTGTGGGCTCCCTGCCACCAATAACCGTCCAACAGCTTGGTTATGATCCAGTCCGCATGTGAGTTCGGAGCAGCCCAATAGGTGACCAGACAGGCGATACGAGGTCGTTTTTGCGCAGTCTGCGCAGCAGCACCGGAGGCGATGCCGGTCAAAGCCGCCAAACCGGCCAAACCTGTTATTCCCAGCATTTTACGCCGGGTGAAAAGTATGTTCGACTCCCTGGTTTCAGGGAATGAATCTGCCGCCCTGGTCGCCTTTTCGGTTTGTTTCTTTGCCATAATGTTTAAATTGCTGTGTTCAGGAATGAATATGCCGCCCTGTCATTTAATATAAATCTACACAATACTTAACAATAGTTTTCTACACTTCTTTTTCCCAGGTTGTAAGTAATTGTAGGAAAGTTATGTGACCTGTTTAAAGAAATGAGAGACTACAATCAGTAAATAAATTTTGAACACAGATAGACCGTATTAAGCAAAAAATGCAGGATGCACAAAGCGCCTTAAAATGCCTATCCGGGGATGAATTAAATGAACCAACAATCATTATTCTACTACTAAACTGAGAATAGGCCAACATATAATTTCTTTAAGTAATAATTAATTTCTTGAAACGTTTAATTGTGTTCAATCAACCAGCTAATTAATATTTCATTTAATATTCTTAACTATTTATGAAGCCAACTTTACTCATTGTACTTATTGCATTTATCTTTTCAGGATGTTCAGTCAGTAAGGCATCATTTTCAGATGCATCCAAATGGATACCAGATAACTTTAACCCAAAAAATAATATCTTATTAATTGAACCATACCCAATCTCTGAGAAATCAAATCGAGCAATGCAGGATTTCTTAAATAAAAACTATGCAGGGCGTTATGAAATCGTAGAAAGAAAGGATATGTTGAAAAAGACAGGTAAATATGCTGATACAAAACGCTATCAATTTGCTTTTACCTGGAAAAAAATGGTATCATTTAGACATGGAACAACAGGTTCCCGTGATATTGATCCAAACGGAAGCTTTTACGACCGGTCGATAGATAAGGAATATCCTACTACGAAAAAGACAAATAATTATGGGCAGATGTCTTATGTTCCATTTTTTAATTCAATCACTAATCATTTTAAATAACATTATAGTTTGATAGGAAACAGGATGAAAGACTGTTTTTTGTTTAAAGCGTACAATCCGAAGCTTTATTTCCTGATAATTCAGGGTTCTTTAAAATTTAATTCCACCCTGCATTTTGTTTCAAGTTAGG
>CAXSIE010000602.1:2158-2895 GCA_964237295.1 uncultured Flavihumibacter sp.
AATTTTTATCGCTCCATTTCCTGGCAACTTCATTCATCCATATCAGCTCACCAGAAGTACCGTTCTTTAGCAATTGTGAATTAACGGCACTCCCAATTTTTGGCGAAACATCCACATAGGTTACGCCACTTACGGCTGGTGAAGGCTTTGTACCCTGGTAAAATGCTACATCCAGAATCCCATCCTCATTTAAATCCATCGGTGTATTCAACGCCGGAACGTAAAACCCGTTCCATTCCTTTTCCATCAATTCTCCTCTTTTCCATCTCAGGATATCCGGGAAACGGAATCCTTCCAGACTTAATTCAATACCTCGTTCCCTCCTGACTTCCAGTATCGTTGGGTCCGTGATATTCGGAAAATAATTCGCTACCAGGTAGGGATCAGCTGTGACTGGTTTCGTAGTCAAGTTGCCGGTGATACCTGCTCTTGCTCTTAGTGCTCCGATAGTAAGCGCCCAATCCTGATTGGTCAGCGTGCCTAACTCCGCTTTTGCTTCTGCATAATTTAATAATACTTCAGCATAACGGAACAAGATAGCAGCATTCGTGTTTAACTGGCCTGCGTCAAAATAAACATCGTCTAATGTCAATTTAATTGGCTGGTATCCTGTAAATGTGTAAGAGAAAACCGGCGGCGCAGGTACTGGTTGTCCGTTGCTGATCCTTTTATAATCTCCTGAGCGAATGGTTTGTTTCAGCCTCAGGTCACGATTTTTCACCTCGTCTTTAAACAGT
>CAXSIE010000603.1:0-2893 GCA_964237295.1 uncultured Flavihumibacter sp.
GCGCCTGTATTTTCTTTCAATGAAAGCTCAATGATCACAGTCTTAGTTTTATTGGGATTTACATTGCCTGCATCAACCGTTATTTACCTGAAGATGCTGCGTTTCGATAGTAATTATACAATTACAGCCATCTTAAAAAACAGCTGTAATTGTATAGTGCCACTGGATTAATACAGTGGGTTTTGCACCAGCTTCGTATTTCTGTTCAATTCATCTATATTGATGGGCATGAAATATGATTTATTATCCCATTTCCAGCTGCGTGCCTCACTAATGCTATATGTAGGAATTGGCTTGCCGTAAGGGTAATTAATTTTCAAACCTAAAGCGCCTGTTGAAAAAACCTGGGGAGCTATCATCCATCTCCGGATGTCGAAATAACGCTGGCCTTCAAACATAAGTTCAATCTGCCGCTCATGCCGTACACGCTCTTTGAGCGTACTTCCACTTGCAACAACATCCGGCATGCCTGCCCGCTTTCTTATAAGATTGAGTGTACTTCTTGCCTCGGCATCCTGGCCGAGTTCGGCACATGCTTCCGCGTAATTCAGCAGTATCTCCGCGTACCTGAAATACCGCCAGGAGCACTCCTGAACGGTTATTTTAGGATTGATGGTTCTATCCGTAAATTTTCCAAGATAGTATCCTGTCAGGGTTCCGTCTTCTTTAGCCCCGATGGGTGTTAATCTGCCGTCAAGACCTCCAAGATAGGAACCATCGGCCTTTTGCCTGTCTGCAATTTGTATAACACCGACCGGATCAAGGCTCTTCCTGTCATCTGACCGCGGCCTGAACGGCGCTCCATCGTAGAGGATGTTTGCATAAAAACGAGGGTCCCTGTTGCTATACGGATTTATCGCGCCTGATACATTAGCCCAGCTGAATGCATCGCCATTGTCCATGTCATATGCATCAGCAGCCTGACTTACCGGAATATTACCGCCCCAGCTGTCATAACCGTTTGGCCCGTTGTACACCCCCGGATTGTAGTTGTCTCTTTTTGATGACGGAATGAAATAGCGAATGAAGATATCCTCCTCTGTTTCTTTGGTGAGAAATATTTGTTTGTAATTTTCCGAAACCGCCTCGCCGGGTGAAGGGTTTTTTTTGTAAAGATTGTACAAGCTGAGGTTGATTACCGCTTTGGCCGCATCTTTTGCGGCAGTCCAGTACATGTCTCTGCTCCCGGTGCTGCCATAACCAACCAATTGCGGAGCGGTAAACCCGTTTTGCCATGAGGCGGTATGGTATAAATCACTGGCAGCATATAGCAATACCCTTGATTTAAGAGACAGCGCAGCTCCTGCTGTAGCCCGGCCTTTGTTTTTACTATCCAGTGTGGAAGAAGATAACAAAGCTGCAGCTTTATCACAGTCAGATGCTATAAAATCAATGCAATCTTTAAAGTTATTGCGTGGTACCTGAAAGGTATCCGTAAGGCCATAGGCATGTGTAATCAGCGGTACGCCGCCATACATGAATACGAGGTGATGATAATAAAAAGCTCTTAAAAAATATACTTCTCCCATCAATCTGGTTTTGAGCTTTTCATCCGAATAAGTATTCTGCTGTACCTGTTCAAAAAATAAATTACATGCCCTGATGTTTTTGTAACTCCAGTTCCAGGCCATTCTGGTTGGCTGTAATCCCCAGGTGGAATTAAATACGGAATAGTCGCTTGGCGATACCAGCGATTTTGTTACATTACTGCTGCCTCCGTCATATGTATGAATGGTTTCGTCGCAAACCGACGACATCATCAATTCGCCATAATAGCCATGGGGCAGGTTGTAATAGATGTTATTAACGAATGTCTCTACCAGGCCGATGTCTGACCAAACCACATTTTCACCATACTGATCCAGCGGCTCCTTGTTTAAGAATTTTTTATTACAGGATGAAATTCCCAGTATGCATATAAAAGTTGCTGCAGCGTATATTATTCTTTTCATTATTGACAGGTTAAAAAGTTATTGAAATACCTCCGTTAACGGTTCTTGCAAGCGGGTAAGATAAGGTTGCATTATCGCCGCTATCACCACCTGTGTAAGATTCAGGATCAAAATCTTTCAGGCCTTTGCAGAATGTGATCAGGTTGTTTCCGCTCACATAAATTTTTATCCCCTGAATCCCGATATACCGGTTCACTCTGGTAGGGAGCGTATAGCCGAATACAAAGTTTTTCAACCGGATATAATCAGTGTTGCGTATCCACTGCGTATTTAAATTCGATTTCCAATAAGGCACATTCCTGTTATAGGCGCGGGGGTCTCTCGACACCAGGTTTTCTTTCGTCCATCTGTTGTTATAAAAATCTTCTAAAAAATTTCCGCTTTCTCCCGAATAGGTGTTGATGTAAGTAATGGCGCCGGCGGCCCCCTGCATCAGTATAGATAAATCGAAGCGGCCGTAGCTCAGGTTTAAGTTCAGGCCTCCCATAAATGTGGGAATGTTTGTCTTTTCATTCCTTACCCGGTCGTTTCCATCAATTTTTAAATCGCCATTTACATCTTTAAAGATAACATCGCCGGGTTGCGCGCCGCTCCAGTGCGGGTAAGCGTCAACAGCAGCCTGGTCTTTGAAGATTCCGATAGACTGATAGTATAGATCACCGTCGGGATTGTTAGCATTTGTAGGTATAGGCCGGCCTGTAGATTTTTGCCATTCCGGCCTTCCGGGAGATTCATCCCAGAAAGTAATTTTATTTTTAGCGTAACTTCCGTTCACTGAAACACTGTAAGTAAGCTGGCCCAGTTGATTATGGTAACCGATATTGAACTCAAAGCCTTTGTTTTGCACTTTTCCAATATTTTCTCTTGGAAGCGAGATGCCCGCTGATGCCGGTACGGAGGCATTTCTTGTCCAAAGAATATTTGAACGTTTATTATCGAAG
>CAXSIE010000604.1:0-2883 GCA_964237295.1 uncultured Flavihumibacter sp.
AACTGTTACCGGCATAGCCAGCGGTACCGGCAATATCAGCGGCATATTAACCAACATGACTAATAAACGGGTAATAGTGACCTTTACCATCACGCCGATATTCGATAGTTGCCAAGGTAAGCCGATCACTGCGACTGTAATCGTTAAACCGGCCCCCGGTGCGGTAGCCTCACCTGTTTCACAAATCACATGTCCGGGTTCGGCCATTGAAACAATTAAACTGACAGCAAATGTTGACAGTACAACTTTCAGCTGGACAAGGAACAACAAAGAAACAGTTACCGGCATAGAAGGCAGTGATACAGGCGATATCACCAGCTCAATAATCGACAACAAGACGAACGCGCCGGTAATAGTAACCTTTATTATCACACCAACAGCTAATAGATGCACGGGCACAGCAATCATTGCAACTGTGCTGGTTAACCCTAAACCTGAAAAATTAGCGTTCAATTGGTTAAACCTTAATAAAGGTACTTTGTGCAAAGGCTCCGATAACATCTACTTCAATTTGACTTCCCCGGTAGATAGTGTTACATGGTTTTCGAATCCTTCAGGTGCTTTAATAAAACATCCTAATGATCCCTATACCGTTATCTCATTTCTCGAAGCAGGCACATACACTATTAAAGCAACGGCAACTAATCACAATGGCTGTACGGTCTCCGATAGTCAAATGGTAACCGTGTATCCCACGCCCGGTATCGATGAGCGGGCAATATTTTTGAAGCAACCCGGCAACCTGCTTATCTACCCGGATAATTCAATGGATTCCGGGATCGGGTACCAGTGGGGGTATGATTCCCTGTTGCGGGCGCCGGGCAGGGCTTATAGCTCCCCCATTCCTGTTCCCGGGCAGGTGTACCAGTTTTTTACTCCTGAAAGCCGGTTCTTAAGCAGTGATAACAAGCTGGATACTGTTACCCGTGCATTCTGGGTATCATTACGAAAAGGAGATTCCTGTTACAGCCGGGTGTATTATAATGGCCCTTACTCCTTTGGCAAAATGACTGTAGCCCCTCCGGAGGACAACACGGTGCGGTTGAAAGTGATTCCCAATCCTAACGACGGATATTTCAATATTTCTCTGGAGGGTAATATTTATGGCAATATACACGCGACTGTGTATAATGCATTAGGGCAAGCTGTTTTCAACACCGGTTTTACAAAATCAGTGCCCGTCGTTTCTGAGCGGTTTAATGCCGGTCATTTGCCCGGCGGGCCGTATTATATTGAAATAAACAGCAGCGACCTGAAAAAAGTACAAACCCGTTTTATTATTCAACGTTAAAGAATAATGTTTATGAGATACAAAATCGTTTTACTGCTTGTTTTCTTTCCTGCGCTTACCCATGCCCAGCAGGTTCCGGGACTGGATTCCCTGGTACGCAATGTGATCGCAGGGCTGAAAGATTCCTGGACCCTGGGAGTTGATAGCAACAGCAATACAGTGGACATAGCGATGTACAATAAATATAAAAACCTGTTTGATATGAATGCCAGGGTGGATGATGACCTTAATTTTCAGTTTATTCCCGGCAAAGGTTCAGGCACTTACAAGATAGTATCCATTCCAAAGGATTTTGACGTTTATGCGCATGATGCCGCCCTTCAGGTAAGTAAGTTCAGGGTTGACTCTGTAAGCCCGGAAAAAAAGCTGAATATTGCTGACTCAATCATTTATGAGATAAAAAGAACTGTTTATGTTGAAGAGCCGGCAAAGTATGTATTCCAGGATATCGATATGCTTGCCGGCGCTATTCTGAACAATCATACGGGTATAAAATTTGAAAAAAAGAACGCCAAGGCTGAAGAATTAAATAAGAGCGAAATACTTAGCACACTAAATGAAAAACTTAGAAAAGATCCGGACAGCGTATATAAATTCAATTCTTCTTCTACCCTGCGCATTACATTAGCTTATACGGCTGACACCGTTAACCTGGTTAAAATAATCAGGATCCAGAATATTGGTAATACCCTTAACTGCATCAATGATGATGATGGGGATGGGATATTAAATCCCGCAGATCGTTTGCCGCGTATATATGGTGAATTTACTGCAGCCGGAGCGCCCGATGATGACCTTGATGGGGTTCCCAATGGGGATGATCAGTGCGGCAAAACCTATGGCTCTGTACAAAATAAAGGATGCCCCGAATCTTACTTTGTGACCACTAAACAATTGGATGGGTCCATAGGGCTGCAATTCAATTCCCCGAAAATAAGCTTACCGGGCCTGGATCAATTAGGTTACCAGGATGGATCCGGCGGAGATGCACTGGACGTGTTACAATCTAAAAAAGGCAGCCTGAAAAACCCCGCGCCGGTCTCGGGTATTTATGCTGCCGGAAATTTCGTTTATTTCTTTGGTAAAAATGCAAAAAAGGCCGGCATCTCAGCAGGTTTCAGCTTTTCCGCATTTGTTGCTAATTACGGGTTGGCAGATCCGGTTGTCTATACCTACAAATCATCTGACGGATATGATTTTTACCGCAGGCAAATTACCATTGGCAGCTTAACGGAAAAAATTATTTATAATGTGATAAATATTCCGGTCCAATTGAATTACCGGTTTAGAATCAATGCCCTGAAAAACTCGGTAATGCTGATTAAAGGTTCAACCGATTATAACACGACGATTGATGTAGGAGGAATTTACCAGATTGATACGGTCAGTAAAAATAAAATTGCTTATTATGATTACTTTGACAACAATTCCACCTGGAATGTATATTTAACCTCCTCCGGCATTAACCAGCAAAATTCGACCCCTGGCGCGGCGGCCATTTTTGATAAATTAAATAGTTCGGGAAACTATGATTTTGCTGTCAATAAGGTTTTTCGTGACCAGAAGACATTATCTCATGTAACCGCGGCGCT
>CAXSIE010000605.1:0-2871 GCA_964237295.1 uncultured Flavihumibacter sp.
ATGCAGGTCTTGTAAGCGCGCTACCCGATACAAACTTATAAAAGTGATGTACGCTTTCCATTTCCACTGCCGGCGCTTCAGGTGTTCCTTTTTTCAGGTTACCAAATACCGCCGTATTACGGGAAAGTTCCCTTTGCAGGATATTTGTAATCTCTGAACGTTCTGTCATGATATCATACAACAACACTTTCTTCATGCTGGCATCCTTGAATGACTGAACCAGTACTCTAAAGTCCGCGGTATCGATAGCCATCGGTTTATCGCCCAATACATTCATACCTGCATCTACTGACTGGTGAATGTATTCAGCTTTATGGTGGTTGTTTCCTGCCAACACCACTACATTGCCGTTTTTATCGGCGAGCATTTTTTCCAGGAAGTTTGGACCTGTATAAGCCTCTTCATTCCAACGTGTAGGGTTGTCTTTCCGGCTGTTATAACCATTTATAAGTGCCAGGTGGCTCTGTACGTCGGGACCCTCAGGCGCATACACCCGTACGATAGAGTCAATTCCGGGATACATGCTTTTCTGAACCAGCGCTGCATGAAAATGGCCGGGATCAAGCGTTATAAGTTTTACCATAGAGCTGTCTTTACTGTCTTGTTTTACAGGCTTCGGGCTATTGCCGGAGTGGCAGGCTGCAAAGAGTAAGGGTACTGCTGCAATGGAAATATTCAATACATTCCGGATCGTTTTCATCAATTGGTATTTTGTGTTAATCGTAAAGTCATGATAGCTCATAGCTCAAATATTGGTTTTAACATCAAACTCGAAGTTCTCCTGATATGGCCATCTTTTCGGTCTGCTAAGCGTGGCATTTGCTTCATCATCATTTTTGTACCGCTCCATAACAGGATCCCAATACAGTTTGCGGTTTAATTTCATTGCAGTATGGTTGAGCAGGCATACGGTGCAGGCACGGTGCCCTACTTCAATAGGAGCAATATTCGGCTGCCTGCTAAGGATTGAATCAATCCAGTTACCATGATGATCCGTGCTTTCATAAAGGTGGATGCCATTTGCTCCTATTTCAGAGGTAAGTATACGCGGATCACTTGCATCCAGCGCTTTGGCACTTGTGTCTTTTGAAACCGGATCGCTTGCCGTGGCTGTATAATTACCCCGTGTAACAAATATCCAGCCTTCCGAACCAACAAACTTAACGCCATTGGTGTAAGCGTCGCTTGCAAGAACTTTTACCCCGTTTGCAAAAACGGTTTCTGTTTTAAAAGAACCATGAACATCCCATAAAGCGCCGGCCGGCGGCCATTCCGAGCTGCCGGATATTTCTACCGGCCCGGTATGTTCTGTTCCCATTCCCCAGTTAACAATGTCGAAATGATGGGCACCCCAGCCTGTGATCATTCCTGCACCATATTGTTCGCAGCGCAACCAGCCCGGACGGCTATAATCGTTCTGCGGATGCACCCTTTTCTCCGTGTATTCCGCGTAAGGTGTTATGCCCAGCCACATATCATAATTGAGATTCTGAGGAACGGGCATTTCTTTCTCAACGGTACTTTCTGAAGCTTTATCTACCGGTAGTCCTACATAAACAGTATGCAGTTTGCCGATACGGCCGTTACGAACCAGCTCACAGGCTTTTTTAAACTGCGGCATACAGCGTTGCTGACTGCCGATCTGGAAAATGACCCCTGCTTTGTTTGCTTCATTACTTAGCAGGCGCCCTTCTGAAATGGTTAAAGAAGCAGGCTTTTCCATGTAAACATCTTTGCCTGCCCTTACTGCATGTATGGCAGGAACAACGTGCCAGTGATCGGGAGTGCTGATAATTACAGCATCAATATCTTTATTGGCCAAAAGCTCATGATAATTATCATATGTTTTTGCTGTATTATAGGGTTTGCCCAGCTTTTTAGTATAAAAGCCGTCAACCAGCTCTTTTCCCTGTTTTAATCTTTTCGAATCCAGGTCGCAGACTGCCATCATATTTGCTTTTTCCTGTTTAAGCACACCGGGCATATCCCAGGTAGTGCCGATGCGGCCGCAGCCTATAACGCCTACGTTTACGCGATTACTGGGTGCATATTTGCCGAACACGCTTGCAGGAACGATGGTGGGAAAGTTTGCCATCATTATGGCTCCGGCCGTTCCGTTGAGTGAATTCTTTAAGAAATTTCTGCGGCTTACGGATGTTATTATTCTTTTCATATTGCAATCATTTCTATTGTCAGGTTAATTAATAGGGGAGGGGATCGGCCGGACTTACCGCATGCGCTTTTGAATAATCAAGCGGACGCTGGCCTTCAATCACCCATTGCAGCCCTCCCAGGATATGCCTGCGAAATACCGGATCTTTATAAGTGATGGAATCATGTCCGAGGGCAGTATACCATTGCCTTCCACCATCAAATTCATGACTCCATACCGAAGGAAAAACGTTGCCATAAATTACGGGTTTATCTTTATCGTCAACGGTAGATAGGTCATGCACTGCCAGCACATGTAGGTCAGGATTTATTTCCGCAATATAATAACATTCATCGTCACGCTCCCAATGTGAAGGCAGAAAGTTGGTAGAAGGATTTTCAGGATCGGTAATAATCTCCATAAATTTCTGATGTTTGGCATGGCGAATAAAAGTGCCGCCTACCAGCCTTTTGAACCAGGGCCATTTACGTTCCGTTCCCGTTACAGAATGGATGCCTACAAATCCACCACCCGCCTGAATATAACGCATGAAAGCCACTTTATGCGCATCGGTGTCGAATACATCATTATTAGTGCTGGTAAAGATAAGGGCGTTGTATTTTTTTAAGTTATCTTCCGTAAAAACAAGGGAGGTGTCTGCAACAGCTACTTTAAAGCCGTTTTGGATTCCCATTTCCTGAATGCTCCTTACCGCCGAA
>CAXSIE010000606.1:0-2869 GCA_964237295.1 uncultured Flavihumibacter sp.
AGATTAAAAAAAGCTGTCAGCTGAAGCTTTTTTTTGACAGGCGCCAGCAGGCTTCCTTTTTTATCCAGCAAAGAAAACAGCGCTTCCATATTCCTCGAGCTAACGGTTTCCACCACCCGCCTGAAATCATCCGGATAGGGATGTTTAAACTGCCATTGCCTGTAATATTCGTGCATGCAGGAATCGAACATTTCTCTTCCGAGCAGTTGTTCCAGGTTACGCATCCATGCACTCGTTTTATAATAGGCAACCAATTCATAATTCAGCTCATTAAATTCTTCCGAAGAGGTATTGACAGGCTGGTATTTTTTTATACCTGCTATAATTTCAAATATCAGTTCTTCTGATTTTGCTGGTATCAGCTTTGCCTGCAAGGCATTAGCCGGTTTAAGCATATTGCCATACTTTAACGCGGAATATCTTTCGTCGTAATAAGCATTCATACCTTCATCCATCCATGGGTAGCGGCGTTCATTGGTAGCAAGAGCCGCATACAGCCAGTTGTGACTAAGTTCATGGGCAAGTGTTTCATCTAATTCCCTTTCCGTATCCATCGGTGATATGCTGGTAATGGTTGGATATTCCATGCCGCCATAAAATCCCATCTGCGCCTCCACCGCGCTTACAGTATGGAACGGGTAATCTCCCAGCCATTCACTTCTTGAGTGAACAGCATCTTTGATAAACTGAATGGAGTGTTTCCATATCTGTGTATCAGCAGGAAGATAATAACTATAAGCATTGATTATCTTTCCTGAAGAAAGCCTCACCGTATCTATATTTACAACAAAGCGTTTATCGGCAAACCAGGCAAAAGCGTGTACACTGTCCTGAAGGTAACGAAGCGATTTGGTTGTTGTTGCCGATTTGGGAAAATCATTTAATGACGGATTGGGATACTGCCTGAATGTTTTGGTTGACTTAGGAATTGTAGCCGCCGCTTTGCTTTTTTCCTTCAGCCATGTTATTTCATCCATGTTTTGAAGCTCACCGGTAGCAGCCACCACATAATTACCGGGAACGGATATTCGAACATCATAGTTACCGAATTCGCTGTAAAATTCACCCTGATCAAGGTAAGGCATGGGATGCCAGCCTTCACGGTCATATACTGCAGGTTGCGGATACCATTGGGTAACCTGGTATGATTGCTTTACGTGACCTCCGCGAGAAAAATTATCCGGAAGCTTTACGTGAAAAGAAGTAGTGATGGTAATTTTTTGTCCGGGAGCCAAAGGCGCTGGCAGTAACAGTTTTACAATATCGATATGCTGGGGATGGTCTTCCAGTTTAGCAGTGTTACCATTCACTTTAAAATCGAGGCGGTTGATATAACCGCGTTGTTCCTTATCGGAAAAATAAAAATCCATCCAGGGTATGTTCGGTATCATTGAGGGTAACCTCAATAACAAAGTTCACCTGCTGTTGCCAGTACTTATCTTGTGCATCCAGTAAAGATGGGATAACACAAAGCAGGAATAATATTATCAGGAACTGTAAGTGTGAACGCTTACAAGGTGATATAATCAAAAGGATTCAATTTCATCAAAAATAATGAAATGTTGTGAGGAATGGCTATCAGCTATCAGCTTTCAGTTATATCTAAAGTAACAGCGTATTAAATTCGATTATCTTTAAGAGTTAAGAGAAGTGCCTTTAATTTTATTCAGGATCTGGTGTGCTACATCCATGGCCCTATATCCATCGATAACTGATACAATAGTGGGAGTATTATTAAGGATTGCATCGCGAAAAGTTTCCAGTTCCATTTTAATTGCGTTTACTTCAGGAACCAGGGGATTGGCAACAGCGATGGTTCTCTTTCCATGAGGCGTGTCTATGTCAAAAGAAAAAACGTTTTCATCACTGGCGGCCTTCAGTTTTATGACTTCTGTTTTTTTATTAAGGAAGTCAATACCGATGTATGCATCTTTCTGAAACACTCTTATTTTGCGCATTTTTTTCATGGAAATACGACTGGAAGTTAAATTGGCCACACACCCGTTGTTGAACTCAATACGCACGTTGGCGATGTCTGGCGTATCGGTCATAACAGCTACGCCACTGGCGGAGATTGATTTTACTTCGCTTTTCACCAGGCTGAGGATGATGTCTATGTCATGTATCATCAGGTCGAGTATTACGCTTACCTCAGTGCCTCTTGCGTTGAATTGGGCGAGGCGATGCACTTCAATAAACATGGGTTTCATCTGCAGGTCTTTCGTTGCCAGGTATGCGGGGTTGAATCGTTCTACATGTCCCACCTGAAATTTTATGTTCATCTCCTTGGCAAGCTGCACCAGTTGCCGCGCTTCTTCCATGGAGGCTGCCATGGGTTTCTCCACAAAAACATGTTTACCCTTACGAATAGCTGCTGCACATAGGTCGTAATGATAGTTGGTAGGCGCTACAATATCAACGGCATCAGACAGTTCCATCAATGAAGCAGCGTCGGGGAATCGCTTTAGCCGGTATTTTTCAGCAACTTCAATTGCCGCCTCATCATTAGGATCATAAAACCCAACTAATTCAACATTTGCGATTTCTTTCCAGTTATTCAAATGAAACTTCCCCAGATGACCGACACCGAAAACACCCACTTTAAGCATAGCAGCTGATTAATTTCGCCAAAGATAAGGAGTTAGCGGCTGGGGGGTATTGCTTTTAATTATTAGTTTCACACTGATAAATGAATAATTGGTGTTGACGTTCTTTAAGAAGTGCTGGCAGAAGCCGGTTAAATTTAAATAATGAAAAACATTTTGCTAAAAACTCAAATCCCCTATCTTTGCCATCCCCAATAAGGAACGGATCGGTAGTTCAGTTGGTTAGAATGCCGCCCTGTCACGGCGGAGGTCGCGGGTTCGAG
>CAXSIE010000607.1:0-2869 GCA_964237295.1 uncultured Flavihumibacter sp.
GGTCAGGGAAGTATACCTGTTTGCGCATATGCGCCAATCAGTAAAACTGGCAGAAGCGGGCCAGGTCAGGAATGGAATAGCAACATTCACTGTTGATAAAAAGAAGCTTGGTGATGGCATCTCGCATTTTACCATTTTCACCGACTCACGGCAACCAGTATGCGAGCGTTTGTATTTTAAACCTCCCGCGCAAAAATTAAACATTACTGTTAATACTGACCAGGCTGCCTATGCCATGAGGAAGAAAGTTACGATCAATGTAAATACCGGCAGCCCGGATGGAAAAGGCTTATCCGCTGACCTCTCTATGTCGGTGTACCGCATTGACTCTCTGCAAATATTAGACGAAACCAATATCAGCAGTTACCTCTGGCTGGTATCAGACCTGAAAGGAGCGATTGAGAGCCCCGGATATTATTTTAATAACTCAGGAAAAGAAGTATCAAAAGCGGTGGACAACCTCATGCTTTCCCAGGGCTGGCGCCGGTTCCGCTGGGAAGAAGTGATGAAAGATACTACCCCATTTTTTGAATACCCGCCTGAATACAAAGGTCATATCATCAGCGGAAAAATTGTGGATGTAAAAACAGGAGGTAAAGCCATGGAAATTATGGGTTATCTGTCTGTGCCTTCCGGCAGGTCACTTTTTTCTCCGGCGCTCAGCGACAGTAACGGACACGTTAATTTTGAGATGCGCAATATGTATGGCTCTTCAGAAATTGTTATTCAAACAGATGCAACAGTAGACAGTATGTACAGGATTGAAATTGCAAATCCTTTTTCGGAGAAGTATTCCGATGTGAAACTTCCGGAATATGTACTGGCAAAAAATCACCTCGACAAACTGCTCGATCACAGCATCGGTATGCAGGTGCAGAATATTTATGCTGGCGACAGGATGCAGCAATTTTATTTAAACAGCGATACGGCTGCATTTTACCGGAACGCCGATTGGAAATACCTCCTTGATAATTATACCAGGTTTACTACTATGGAAGAAGTTTTACGTGAGTATGTGATACTGGTAAACGTTAGAAAAAAGCAGGGCCAATACCATTTATATTCTTATGATGAGCCTGGCAAAAGAGTGTTTGAAAATGATCCGTTGGTATTGCTTGATGGCATTCCTATTTTTGATTTAAACAAATTTATGAGTTACGACCCGTTGAAACTGCGTAAACTGGAGGTATTGACGAGAAAATATTTTTTAGGGAGTACCAGTTATAACGGGGTGCTCAACTGGAGTACCTACAAGGGAGATTATAATAGTTACGAACTTGATCCCCATGCTACCGTTCTGGATTATGAAGGGCTGCAATTGCAGAGGCAGTTTTACGCTCCCGTTTATAATAACATGAGGCAGGTAAGCAGCCATCTTCCTGATTTCAGGAATGTTTTATACTGGGCGCCGGAAATCATCATGGGTAAGGAAGGTAGCCGGCAATTAAGTTTTTATACATCAGATGTGCCGGGGAAATATGTGGTGATGTTGCAGGGACTTACTAAAGACGGGCTTTCCGGAAGCGGTATGACGGTGTTTGAAGTGAAGGAGTAGTAGTGGTTTCAGTTATAGTTGTTTTTTAACACAGAGAAGCACAGAGGGAAGAAAGACGGAGCGCGCAGAGTAAACCCTCTGCGCGCTCCGTCTTTCTTCCCTCTGTGCTTCTCTGTGTTAAAAAAAATGTTTGAACAGCATTATCTACTGCCATCCCGTATTCTGTGTCAGATTCTTATTCAACAACAATTCCTGGGAAGGTATCGGATAAAAATACATTTTATCACTCCATACCCGGCTTGTAACGTTGGTATACGGCCTGATATAACCGTTGGCATCCAGCACTATATTATTTACCTGGTTAGGAGGATACTGGGCTTTTACATTCGGATGTAATTTCAGGCCCAGGATGGTTTCAGGATTTTCAATCTGCCTGCCGGCTTTCCAGCGAAGCAGGTCGTCGAAACGAAAACCTTCGAGGGCCAGTTCAATCCTGCGTTCCCTTCTTATCTCATCAATCAAAACAGGAATTGCAGGAAAATCAGATTTGGGATCTTTCACCAGGTTTGCAATAGTTAACCCGGGCATGGCAACACGCGAGCGTATTTTATTGATGGTTTTATTGATCACTGTCTGATCAGCCTGTCCTAATTCGGCCCTTGCCTCCGCATCAATCAACAATGCTTCGGCATACCTGAAAATGAACAGATCGAGTGTGGCCTGGTTGGCGTTTATCTGCAACGGATCGGGAGAACGGAATTTTGCTATCTGGTAACCTGTTGAGGTAATGGCAGTGCCGATCCTCGGCAATGCTATAGTATCATTTGAGCCGCTCGGGTTTAAAAGAAATACAAATCCCCTGGTTGCGATCGTTTGCGGAAAGCGCGGGTCGCGATTGGCAACTTCTGCATCCAGTGAATCATCGCCTTTGTACAAAGGGCTTAATGAAGTGGGTAAGCCATCCTTCGACAGGTAGGAACGAACGAAGTTTTTACTGAAGCCATCGTTTGCTTCACCCACCTGCCGGGGGGTGTTATGCATCAGCACATCTTTCTGATACACTTTAGCCAGGATGGTTTCTTTGTTTGTGGTGAGGTCTTCCTGGATAAAAAGATTGTAGTAATCTTTATTGGGATTGCCTGTAGTGTAGATATCATACATCCCGCTGTTCATGATAACTTCGGCAGCGGTCGCAGCTTCTGTAAGAAATTTTGTTTCATCTCCAAGTCCCTGGTATTTCCTGAATGTTCCCTCCCAGAGTGCGATGCGTGCTTTCATTGCCTGCGCTGCGTATAGGTGAAGCCGTCCCTTTTCAGCAGTAGCCGGTAAGGGCAGGTTTGCCACAGCAAAGTTCAGGTCTGCCAGCACGGAATC
>CAXSIE010000608.1:0-755 GCA_964237295.1 uncultured Flavihumibacter sp.
ACTTAGTGCATACCTGCTCCAGTTTCTTGCTCCCTCCGGTTCCCAATACATAATACCCAAGCCTTTTCCATCTGGTACCGCTTTTACTTTTTGTTGTACTGCTACCAGCATGTCATAAGTGTTCTGCACTTTCATATCTTCTCCACCAACTTCTACCACCATTACTTCTTTTTTATAATGAGCGGCCAGGTAATTAAGGTTGTTTGCCAGATCTCCGATAGACAGCGTATAATCAGGATTGCCGGTAAGCCAGAACGGATAATAAGACAAGCCGATCACATCGTATTTTGCTCCATGTACCTGCGCACTATCAAACCATTTTCTGAACCTTTGGTTGTTATTACCCTGATCTACATGCAGGATAACTTTTGTTGCCGGACTAACCGCTTTTATCGCATCATACCCTTTATTGATTAATTGCGATAATCCCTTCCAGTTATTCGTACTTCCTTCCGGATAGATCATACCGCCGGCTGTTTCATTGCCAACCTGCACCCATTCCGGTATTATGCCGTTACTTTTAAGGGAAGACATAACCTCAAAAGTATAATTGTACACATCGTTCAACAACTGAGGGAAACTATGGCCTTCCCATGCAGCCGGTTTTTTTTGTTTACCCGGATCGGCCCAGCTATCACTATAATGAAAATCTATCATCACCCGCATTCCCCATTTTTTTGCACGAACCGCCATTGCAACCGTTTCATCTTTACTGCAATGCCCGCTGGCTTTGTCGTCTGAAGGGTTAACCCATG
>CAXSIE010000608.1:782-2863 GCA_964237295.1 uncultured Flavihumibacter sp.
TTAAACGTATGCTGTTGATGCCATGATCTTTTAAGATCTTAAAGCAATCCTGCTGTTTACCATCATCACCATAGAATTTGTATCCGGTAGCTTCCATTTGCGGCAGCCAGCTTATATCAGCGCCTTTTACAAATGCTTCCTTTAGTGGTTGAGTGGCTGATTTTTGTGCAGTACAGCCAGCAAGCACAACCATACAAAAAAGCAATAGTAAAACGCTGTTATTTTTATTATTCATCTATGCAATTTAATTTACAGGAATTGGGCTTATCCGTTGTAATGTTCAATATGAAGTTACACATTGCATTGCTGATTATAAGTGTTTTTTCATCCTACTGCTTTCTGTGGTTATAGAAACCATAATGAAGGCTGGTGGCAAATATTCATCTATGATTAATTAACATAACACCCGTTGAAGAGGAGTTTAATTACTGAAGGAGATCAGTTAAAAAATTTTTATTTTTATTGTCCAATTTTACGATCTCGATCTTTATATAGAGTACATCAAAAATGTTAACAATCAAAACAAAAACAATGGATACATTTCTTTCACCTATCGAAAAGCCCAGAGGGCTGATTATGAAGCTGGCGTATTTCTTTACACGCCGCCAATTCGGCAAAGTGCTTACTCCGTTGAAGGTGCATTACGCCAGGTTACCGGCTGCATTCGGAATATTCTATTCCAAGATTTCCCAACTGGATAAAAAGCTGCTGCTGTCGCCGGAAACAGCTATGCTTATCCGTGAGCAGGTGGCGCATATCAACATGTGTCTTTTCTGTATTGACATCGGCCGATGGACCGCGATTAAGGGATCGATGGATCAAAAAAAATTTGATGCACTGGGGCAGTACCATTCAAGCCTTCTTTTTAGTGAGGCGGAACGTGCAGTACTGGATTATGTAACGGAATTGACAAAAGACAAAAAAGTTAACCCGGATACCTTTAACCGCATGTCTCGGCATTATTCCGAACGCGAGATCTGCGAGATCGTATGGCTTGTTGCAAGCGAACATATTTACAACTTAACAAATATTGGCCTGAACATTCATTCCGATATGCTCTGCAACATCACCAATCGTTAGGTGATAAGTAGGCCATGAAGAAGTATTAAGAAATCGCAATTGAGTTCCATTGCGTCTTTATAGACTGTTTATATAATCAATTTATTTTTTAACCTCAAAGTGGTAGGTTCTCCCTGCTGTTGTTGTCCATTCATATAAATTTGATGAAGGGAGGTGTACATTAACCAATGCTGTTCCGGAATTGTTAACAAACGGAGCCATGATAGATTGTGCCAACAGGGGATTGCTGTTTTTACCGGACGTGTTGGAAAGATCGTTTTCCCTGCACGTCATTGCCTCCGGCACCTTAATCCGGCATTTTCCACCCAGTCGGGAATAAACAACAAGATTTTGTATACGCCCTTCACTCCATTTTATATCTATAATAAACCCGCCTCTTGCTACCAATCCTTTAACTTCTCCGGCAGGCCATGCATCCGGTAATGCAGGCAGCAGTTGTATATAATCGTTATGACTTTGTACCAGCATTTCAGCTACTCCGGAAGTAAACCCGAAGTTCCCGTCAATTTGAAAAGGCGGGTGGGCATCAAACAAGTTCCTGAACAAACCCCCGCCGGTATATTGAATATTACCATAGCCGACCGGCTTAAACAGGTTGCGGATAATGGTATAAGCATGATTTCCATCCAACAGGCGGGCCCACATATTAATTTTCCAGCCCATCGACCAACCCGTTGCTTCATCACCCCGCAAATTCAAAGTGTTTTTGGCAGCCTGGAATAGTTCCCGTTTTTCCGGTGTGATCTGGTTACCGGGAAACAAGCCATAAAGATGAGAGATATGCCTGTGTTTTGGTTCCGGTTCCGCATAATCCAACTGCCACTCCTGCACCTGCCCTTTAGAGCCGATTTTATAAGGCGCCAACTTGGAAAGCTTACTACTTAGTTCATGCACCAGTTCCTGATCCGTTTGCAGCATTGTTGCTGTCTTAATGGTTCTTGTAAAAAGTTCCCTGATAATAGTCATATCCATTGTGGAACCTGAACTGATCTGCGCTTTTT
>CAXSIE010000609.1:0-2850 GCA_964237295.1 uncultured Flavihumibacter sp.
AAAAATTTTTAGTTTATGATGTTTCATGGTATCGCGCTAACGTTGAGGCATTACTGAATGTCGGGAATTGTATAAAGTTCCACCAGCAACTGCTGCTTCATGTTTACCATGATGTTCTTACTTTATATTAAACCGATTGCTGACACCATTATTATTTCTTTTTTGGGGCAACCTTCCTGGTTGAAGTTTTCTTTTTCACGGCTGCTTTCTTTGTCGCAGCTTTCTTTTGAGGTTGGTCGCCCTTATCACCCTGCCCTGGTTTTATTGTAGTTTTCGCACTTTTCCTGACATCCTGGCTTAAAGATTTTCCCTGATCATCGCTTTCCGTAATTCTGCCTTTGGCATCCCTTCGTATATAACGCTTATCGCCGTTTGGTTCGATCAGCGTGCGCTTCCCGGTTCCTTTAGATGTTGACTTTGCCATAATTTTTTTAAGAAAAATAGTGAAATTCAACGGTCATCAACGAAAATGTTGTGCACAAATGTGAATAAAACGAAAGCAAAACAACGCGGTGTTTCATACCTGACTTAAATACCAGTTATTTAATATACTTTATGATGAAAATTCACTTAAGAGGTTATATCTATTGTTTCACACTAATGATATCATTAGTGTTTTCTAAAGGTTTGTGATAATATTTCTATGCCATGTCTTTTTCTGAACTAATAAAAGGTAGCTTGTTATAAAGTGAAATTCATTTTAAAGCTTTTGTCTTAAGAAGTTCCTTTACTGGTAATTGTTAGCAAGTCTTTAAAAGGTACATAATTTCATGAAAATCCAATCAAATGAAAAAGAAACTACTTTTTATTGTAACTGTTTTTATTGTATTACCCATTTCAAATTTCGCGCAAAAGCCCGATCTTGGCGCTGCTGCCAGGTTTGTGCTTTTCACATCTTCCGGAGCTGTAGGTAACACTCAAAGATCGCAGCTTACCGGTGATGTAGGCACGAACGCTCGTGCGATTACCGGTTTTGGTAATGTTGATGGAGTGATACATTTACATCTGATGATTCTACCGGAGCTGCAGCCCTGGCGCTGGTGAACGTATCTACAGATCTCACAACAAGAACATCAACAGGTACTAACGCACCTGCACTGGAAACAGAAACAATTACACCGGGTGTATATGATATAACCGGAAGTTCAACTATAGATGGCAACCTTAATTCAGTTCAATACATGATTTATGCTAATGTAACGCTAATTGATTGTTTGTTATCATCAGGAGAACAGTCCCATTTTTCGGAACTGTTCTTTTATAAAGTCAGAGGAAAAAAGCGCCCTTATTCTTTTTACGCTGTCTGGTAAGGATAACGGATGTTTGTGTTTGTACCCAGCTAAACTTTTGCCAAACCTCTTGCTGTGCTTTGTGCTGATTTAGACAGCCTTTTTTAGCATAAGCGTTAATATACGGGGTATGGTATGACGGTCGTTATCGTCAAAGAACTCGTTTATCAACTCAACATCAAATCCAGCATCTTTTGAGCCGGCACTAAAGTCAGATACATGATGATTGAAGCATGTAACTGTTTGCGCCCCCTGTTCTGTGTTAAATCCTGCTTTCGTTCCGCTGTATTGCTTAAACGGATGAAGTTCTCCGATATAAACTTTTCCGCCTGGTTCAAGAACACTATATACTTTCTCAAAAACCGGCCGTAGCTCGTTGATATGTTCAAGTACCAGGCTAAATGTTATTAGATCAAACATGCCGGTTGCAAAGTCCCAACTCTTGTTAATATCAACTTGTTGAAATGTTACTTTGTCCGATGGAACTTTGGCTTTCGCGATTGCGAGCATTTCTTTGGAAAGGTCAACCGCTATAATTTCGTCTGAAATAGTCTGCAGCCATTCGGTGTTCTTACCGGTTCCACAGCCTACTTCCAAAGTCCGCTTAAAGTGAAGTCCGGATAAAGTCCATTGCAAAGAAACTGCCTCCAGGTCTCTGGTTTTATTTTGATTTGTGTCGTACTGTTCTGCCCACTGGTCATAGGCTTCTCTAACATCCATGTTGGTAATATTTTAAAACTCCGGTTTATATTAAACTTTATAGATTCTAAAAATAAATGACTTATTTATAACATCCATTGTTTTGATTTTCTTATTGTAGTATCTATACAGTTGTTTTCGGGTTTCCCAAAGTGAAACTACGGGATTGTGTGTTTTATTTAAATGAGAAAAAAACCAATTTATTGTTCTGGTTGATGATTCTCCGGAGTCATTACTTATTACAGGGCCAAGATAAAAATTGGTTGCTTCCGTTTCAGCGAGTGCAGATATAAAGGCCCAATTAATCCCTTGTTGACAACCATCTATATATACTACCTTAGGATTGTTGACTTTAAAAAAATCGGGATTCACATTGTCTATTTTATTTAATGCAACGCCTCCTTTAAAAGTTATACTGTCTGCACTTCCATGGGCACTGACTAAAATAAAATCTATATTATTTTTCAAGCCTAAATCATTCTCATAAATTTTATAGGCACTTTTAAACTCCGAGCCAGGATACTTGCGATAAATATTTTTACAGGCATTTTCCGGGTCAGAAGTCGGATCCCTGATAATAAAACCTCTATGTAACGTTAGTGTGTCGATACCTTCGGCCTTCGGTTTGTTATTTATTTTAAAGACCAATGGACGAAAAAGAGCAACTGAGCCAGCTTTGAAATTTAAAAATTCAATTGGAAAATTCAACAAGGAAGAATCAATTTCAATAATGATGGATTCACTTTTTTCTATATCTGCAATAAACGGGCTCACTGTCTGATTGCTTAAAGTATCAACTGTTTTTAAGTACACTTTTAATTTAGAATATTTGATTTCATCAATAACATTATATAATAATGCA
>CAXSIE010000610.1:0-2845 GCA_964237295.1 uncultured Flavihumibacter sp.
AGGGCGTAACTATTTGCTGAACGATAGCGAAGTTATAAGTAAGCATTCCCAGGGTTGCGAAATTATCCGGATAAGTAGTAAGGATGACCGCATTGTTCATTACAAACTGCGGATCAAGCGCAATCGGATCCACCTTATTGACATTCAATTCATCGAATCCTTTATCACAGCCTGCCAGCAGTGATATTCCCATGATAAGGCCAATTAAATTTCTTTTAAAATGTTGCATAAAATATTTTTATAAGAGCGTGTATAATTAGTATATCAGAACTTAATGCTGAGGTTGAATCCAATGCTTCTTGTTGGAGGAACAGCGGTCCAGAAATCAAGGCCGGATTCATTGTCAGAAATATTTGCTGTATTTTCCGGGTCCATGTTTTCTGTCCATTTCTTTAATATGGCTACGTTATTGGCTACTGCGCTCAGCTTCAGTCCTTTTACAAACTTCAGGCTCCTGACATATTTTGTAAAATCATACCCCAGTGTGATCTGACGTAGTTTCCAGAAACCGGAATTAAATACCCAGTCTTCATTTACGCCCAGTACATTGGGTGTTTCATAAAAGGGTTGAATATCTGTTTTGGTGGTATTCTTTCCTCCGTCCTGGTTAACCCCGTTACCAATCACATAACCTTCCGCACGGCCTACCAGTGTTCTTTTCTGCAATCCATGGCGTAATGCATTTTGGTTTGAACCGGCTATCATTTTAGAACCCAGTTTAAAATCAATCAGCACAGACAATGATATTCCTTTATAATCAAATGAATTGGTTATTCCACCGAAATATTTGGGCAGCACATTTCCAACATACATAGGCACATCATTGCGGAGCGGTTTGCCACTTGCTTTATCAAACACCTGCTGGCCCGATTTATCTCTCAGGTACATGTAAGTGTATAACGCCCCAATGGGTTTGCCTACCACCTGTTTCAAGATTCTGCCACCACCATTGGATACAGCTATAGATGTATCCGCGGCACCTGGCCCTAGTTGCAAAACTTTGGAAGTGTTGTAGGAACCGTTAAGAATTACATCCCATTTAAACGATTTAGACTGAACCGGCGATACACTCAACATCATTTCCAGGCCCCGGTTCATACTCCTGCCCACATTGATCAATTTATTGGTATAAGACGATGCCTCGGAAACCTGTATGCCTAAAATCTGGTCCCTGGTAATTTTATAATAATAAGACACATCGAGTCCGAGCCTGTTTTTAAAAAATTTCAGTTCAATGCCCGCTTCAGTTTCCGAGACCCTTAAAGGTTTGAGATCCGGGTTGGGAATCTGCGATCCATTGATACCTCCTACGGGTACTACCGAGCCGGAAGGATTGGGAAACAGGTTATTGTTCACTGAATAATACAATACATTAGAGTATGGGGCAACGTTATCATCTCCCACTTCGGCATAGGCAAGCCCCAGTTTGCCGAAAGAAAGCCAGGAAGGCATTGTTGTACTAAAAGCATCAGAAAAAACAAAACTTCCGTTAACAGAAGGATACAGAATACTGCGGTTGGCAGGTGACAGCGTGGAGAACCAATCGTTGCGTGCGGTAACACTTAAAAATAAAAAGCTTTTGTAAGAGAATTCAGCGGCGCCATACAAAGAATTTACCTTTCTCTCTGTTTTGCTGTAAAAAGGGTCTTTGATTCTTCCATTCATAACTGTGTACAATCCCGGTATTATAAAATCTGTCACCAATACACTGTTATATTCCATCTTGCGGTACATCTGGTTTCCTCCCAATGTAATATCGATGCCGAAGTTGCTGATCTTGTGATTTGCTCCCAGCAGGAAATCATAGTTTCTTTCCCTGAAGCGGCGGATATCCTGGGTAAATGATCCATTTACAAAACCGGATGGCGCAGCAGGTATCGGCGCATAACCATTAGGAATGTTATAATCCTGGTAACGCGTGTATATATCCTGCGCAATTCGTCCCTGGGCATACAGCCAGGGCGTAATCTGGTACTTTACTGCCACGTTACCAATTACCCTGTCTCTCTGGATGTTTTCTTTGCGATAGTTAACGGAATAGTAAGGATTGTTCCTTACCAGGAACCTAGACATTACAAACTCATTTCCATTAGGTAACACCTGGTTTTGTTCCAATGCATAAAATGGCATTGAGTTGGCCAGTGTGTACAACACGGTAGGAACCGCCATATCCTGTGTGTTCACCTGTGGCGGGTTGGTATTTTTTTCGTTAGAGTAATTTACGTTGCCGGATACGTTCAGGTAACTGGTTACGTTCTGGGTAAATCCCAGGTTAATTGATCTGCGGTTGAACTTTGAATTGGGTAAAATGCCTTTATTATCCGTATTGGAAAGAGAAAGGCTAAAGCCACCTTTGTCACCGGAATTGGATAAAGTAACGGTATTGGTGAGATTGGTGCCGGTATTATAGAACTTTTTATACCGGTCGCGAACCGGTTCATATGGGAATGTTTTTCCATCGAATAAAACCTGTGTCATGCCCGGCTGAAACTTTTCGCCAAAGCTCCATACGCCTGATTGCGGAAATGCGGTTGTTGGCCTGACACCTCTTTCCCCTTGTCCGTATTCATACTGAAAATCCGTATAGTCAAGTGGTGTATCCGTAGTATAGTTAACATTATAGTCTATCCCTATACCTTTGCCTGAAGCCTTGTTTTTTGTGGTGATCATAATAACGCCATCTTTAGCTCTTGACCCGTATAGGGCAGAAGCGGTGGCGCCCTTCAAAACGGTCATGGATTCAATATCATCCGGGTTGATACTTGACAGGCCATCTCCTCCATCCGTATTGTTTACCTGTCCCGCCCTTACCCCGTAAGTTCCACCAATGCCATACGTGGTATTA
>CAXSIE010000611.1:0-2834 GCA_964237295.1 uncultured Flavihumibacter sp.
CTTGATTTCGACACCCTGCTGATGCGGGTAATGTTGAGTTTTTGATTATTTGCAGGAGCCATTCATATTAATTTCCGTACACTGAAAAAGGAGCTTTCACCGGTAATAATGTATGCTACCATCGGTGTGCTGATATCAACCGCTTTCATTGGTACGGCGATGTTTTTTGCGTTCCAGTTTTTAGGATTTTCGATTCCCTATATTTATTGTCTTTTGTTTGGTGCCCTGATTTCTCCCACTGATCCGATAGCCGTTATTAGTATATTGAAGAATGCACAAATACCCGCTTCTCTGGAGATAAAGATATCAGGAGAATCGTTGTTCAATGACGGGGTGGGGGTGGTTATTTTTATCAGCCTGTTAGAGATAGCCATATCAGGAACAGATCACTTATCAGGTCTGCAAATTGCCTTCCTGTTTTTGAAAGAGGCGGGTGGGGGAATCATTTTCGGATTAGTGTTGGGATATGCCGGTTATTATTTATTAAGGTCCATTGATAATTACCAGGTAGAAGTGTTAATCACGCTCGCAATGGTTATGGGGGGATATTTACTGGCATCCATTATTCATATTTCCGGGCCATTGGCAATGGTAGTGGCCGGTATTATTACCGGCAACAAAGGACAGCGGGAAGCTATGTCAGACATTACCAGGGATTACCTCAGTAAATTTTGGGAGCTCATCGATGAAATTTTAAATGCCCTTCTTTTCATGCTGATCGGTTTTGAAATGATTGTGCTGACTTTTGATGCAAAAACAGTATGGCTGGGCCTTATTGCAATTGCCGTGGTTTTATTGGGCAGGTTTATTTCAGTCTTTCTTCCCACTCTTATCTTGTCATTCCGAATGTCTTTTGAACGACACCTGCTATCCATACTTACCTGGGGCGGTTTAAGAGGGGGCATATCGGTAGCACTTGCGTTATCGTTACCAAGGGGAGACTACCGGAACATTATAGTATCCACCACTTATATAATCGTGGTTTTCAGTATACTGGTGCAGGGGCTTACGATTGGTAAACTTGCCAGAAAATTAACAGCGCCTAAATCAAACTCATGAAAGAAATTATTAAATCAATAAGAAAAATTCTTAGCGATCGTTTTAATCTTGATGATGACAAAGCCGATGAGGTAGCGATAGTAGAGAATATTAAAAAAGATGTGCAATTTAAAGGCCCCAACCTCTGGACACTCATTTTTGCTATCATGATCGCATCAATCGGACTGAATATCAATTCCACTGCAGTCATTATTGGCGCGATGCTGATTTCTCCTCTTATGGGACCGATCATGGGTATCGGTCTGGCAGTTGGAACCAATGATTTCGGCCTTTTGCAAAAGGGTATTAAAAACCTTGCGATTGCTGCAATTTTCAGTATAATAACTTCTGCCCTATATTTTTCTATTACGCCACTGCATGATGCCAATAGTGAGTTACTTGCAAGAACAAATCCGTCATTGTGGGATGTATTCATTGCGTTCTTTGGAGGCCTTTCCGGTATTGTTGCCGGTACACGGACAAAGAAAAGCAATGTAATTCCTGGTGTTTCCATAGCCACCGCTCTAATGCCACCTTTATGCACGGCAGGTTTTGGTCTTGCCATGGGAAACTGGTTTTATTTTGCCGAAGCGCTGTACCTCTTTTTTATAAACGGCATGTTTATTTGTTTTGCTACGTTCCTTATAGTAAAGCGTCTTAGGTTTCGTAAAGTTGAGTTTCAAAATCCTATGATTGAAAGAAGGGTAATCAGGTATATATGGATCATCGTCACCATAACTATTATTCCCAGCATTTTCCTGGCATACAGGATTGTTGAACGCAGCATTTTTGAAAGCAATGCGAAGTCTTTTGTACAAAAAGAATTTGCTAATGGTAGGAGCCAGGTCATCAATAAAACGTATAAAATTGATGGTAATAAAAAATCAATAGAGCTTCTGATTGTAGGTCATGAAATACCAAAACAGGTACTGGATTCTCTCCAGAACAAACTGACGTCTTATGGTTTGCAGGGTACTAAACTGGTAGTTCACCAGGGATTAAATGCAAAACAGGAGGTTGATATTGCCCAGATCAAAGCCAGTATCCTGGAGGATGTTTTTAAAGAAGACAAGCAGATGGATACCGCAGTGGCAACACCGAGAAAAATTGATCTTCCTTTGCCGGATCTAAGGCTTGAACTTAAAAGCCTATATCCTGAAATGCAAAATTATTCTCTCTCGCAATCAGTTTCATATAATATCGAGACGGCTGTGCCTGACACGCTAACGTTATTTACCGGAAAATTCAAAAGGCGCTTAAGCAGGACAAATCGTATCAGGCTCGGGAACTGGATAAAGCAGCGATTAAAATCAGATTCCGTTAAATTATTTGTCGAGTAATGCCGTCCGTCAGTAATGAATGGTTCATTATTACTGCCGGACGGCATAAGCAATCGATAAACTGGATGGGTGTTTCCTGATTAGCGATCCGTAAGAACCAATTTCGAGAGGAAATCATTTTTCAAATTATCTAATTCACCTTTCACCCAGACATTACCCGGATGTACCAGCTTCTCGATTTCTTCGTCCAGTTCGGCACTGTATAAATTCTTATGAATTCTGTACGCTTCCTGCATAACGTCTTTCCCGGGTTTTTCGTTACTGTAACTCGTGGCCAATTCTTTTAGATGGATATTTAAACCATTTGAAGCGAACTCCTCGAAACTTTCAGTAAGTGTTTTCATGACAATGATTTTATTAAAATGTACAAAAGTGATGCCCATGCCTTATTTAAAATCAGCATGTAATCAGATCAGCGACGCCAGTTTTACAGAAGGCATGTTATTCGGATTATTA
>CAXSIE010000612.1:0-2809 GCA_964237295.1 uncultured Flavihumibacter sp.
AAAGCGAAATATGTTCCGGTGAATGAATTCAATATTACCCGCATTAACCTTATTAAGGTGCTGCGCATAGGCAACAGCTGTTTTATCGGCTTCTACGCATACGGTTTTTAAGTGTTCGGGTTGGATGACTTCATATAATTCCGCGACATCCCTTGCAGGTCCGCTTGCTACATTTAATAATCGCATACAGGATTTGGATAAAAGCCGGTTTGTCATTGTTTTAATAAAGTAATCCTTCCTGTTGCGGACTGCTCTTGCCGCAGAGTGGTTGTTCCAGAATATATCCCATTTTTTAAAACGGTCATCGCCGGTAACCTGTTCCCGGTAAATTTTATCAATGATCATAAAGTCACCGGCATAGCCATAAGGTTTTGTTTTGATATGGCCATGTAAGGTATTTTCCATGCATTCGTCTCCGAATCCTTCCTGCAGTAACTGCAACTCGTGTTTAGTCATCCTGCCTGCTCTATAATCGTCAGACAGCAGATCGAATGTTTCATTTAGTGTATCGTATTCCATTGTTTCAGGACCGCCATTGGCAATAATGTTTTGTAAGAACGAAAAGGATGCTTCACGCTGGTTTGTAGTGGTGTTCATGATGGAGGTTTGTGGTGTGTGATTTTAATAACACAAAAATGAGTAAGAAATATGCGATGTACAATGGCTACTTAACGGAACTGCCTTTTCAGTTAACGGAAGCAGCGGTGCGCTATCGTACTATCACTTTTGAACTGACTTATAAACCTCAGCCGTTCGGACCTTTTTTAAACACAGAGTACACAGAGGGAAAAACACAGAGGCCGCTGAGGGCCTTCGTGATCTCTGTGTTTCCTTCCTCTGTGTACTCTGTGTTTAAAAAACACTTAAACTTTAAGTACTGTCTTAAATACATAAGTTCATACTTAACATAAAACTGACATTCGTTAACTCATAAGCCGGTTCCGTTAATTCTCCCTTCCGGGCTGATGCCCTCTTTTATAATTTGGATGAATCATTTAAAATAAATCATCATGAAAAAAGTTGGTATCATCGGCGCTGGAATAAGCGGATTGGCAACCGCTAAAGCATTTATCGGCAAGGGATATTCCGTTACGCTAATCGAAAAAGCCGCATCTATCGGCGGCGTATGGGAACAAAGCCGCTCCTATCTGAATGTTACCACACAAACAACCCGCGACGAATACGCGTATTCAGATTTTCCGATGCCAAACGATTATCCTTTGTGGCCTTCCGGGGTTCAGGTGCAATCGTATCTTGAAAACTATGCGGCAAATTTCAACATCACCGGGTTTATTCGTTTTAATACACAGGTTACCAGCCTGCGTTACAACCATGGGTTATGGCATATGAGTATAAACGACAGATCCAGTAACACGAGCACTACCCTGGCTTTTGATTTTGTAGCCATTTGTACCGGCACATTTCATAAGCCTTATGTTCCCGATTATCCCGGCGCTCAAAGCTTCCTTGATGCAGGCGGAAGTTTACTTCATTCCAGCCAGGTAAAATCCGAAACAATACTAAAAGACAGATCCGTTGCCCTAGTAGGTTTTGCAAAATCCGCAACTGATATTGCCACATTGGCTGCAGACCTTAGCAGTAAGTGTACCCTTATTTACAGGAAAGCATACTGGAAAATTCCCCGGTATTTCGGCAATAAAATAAATATGAAGTATTTGTTGTTTTCAAGGTTTTCTGAAGCATTTTTTAATGCGCCGCAGAAAAAGCTGTTTCATAAAATATTACATTCAGTCGGCAAACCGTTGGTTTGGGCGCAATGGAGGGCATTGGAAGCCTTGCTGAAAATGCAGTTTAAGTTAAAACGCTGTAACATGGTGCCTGAACATAAAATAGAAGACCAGATCAACTGTGCCCTCGGCGTTGCTCCCGTTGGATTTTACGAAAAAGTACGCAACGGAAAGATTGATTCAAAGTGCACCGGCATAGAACGATTCGAAGGCCGGAAAGTGATCTTACACAATGGTGAAGTTATAACACCTGATGTAGTTATTTGCGGCACAGGATTTACACAAGGTTTGCCTTTTCTGGAAGAACATTACAGGAACATGATTATTGACAGTAATGGAAGCTACCATCTTTTCCGCAATATCATGAATCCTGAAGTACCCCGGCTTGGCTTTGTAGGGTTTAATTCAAGCCTTTTCAGCACACTTACTTCTGAAATTGCCGCTCACTGGCTGGTTGCTTATGCATCCAATGAATTAAAGCTTCCATCTCCCGGTAAAATTCAGCAGGATATAGCATTTATGGAGAGCTGGCGCAACAATAGCCGTCCTTCCGCAGCGGTGTTCAGCGGCACTTGCATTGCTCCTTTCAACTTTATGCATCTTGACGAATTAATGAAGGATATGGGTCTGCCCACCAGAGTAAGCCGTTCCTTAAGTGAATTTTTTAAACCGATAAACCCAAAGGATTATCAACAACTGTTAGCCCGAAGTAATAAGAATGCCGCCGGCACAAAAGCACCCCGGATTTTAACACCGGCTTTGGAGCTTTAATGGCGGCATTCCCTCACACAAACGCTGACTTAAGAAGTCAGCTACAAAGAATAAAACTGAAATAAAGGTTTGAAGTATTAATGCGGGTGACAACATCAATTTAAGAAACAGTGTTTTGTTAAACCTGATACCTCATATAATTGCTACCAGCGGCCATCTCTAGCGTCCGCTATCATCATTCTTTATCTTCTTGCCTTGTTTCCCTGGATCAGTTGTTGTTTGTCCAAACCGCCATTCGAATGTCAGTCTTACCATGCGGCTTACATAAAAAAAGCGGTTTTCAGCACTGT
>CAXSIE010000613.1:0-2792 GCA_964237295.1 uncultured Flavihumibacter sp.
GATCTGGATCTTGCCGCAAGAACGGGTAGAATTATCAGGCTGAAGGGAGGGAGAATTATTAATGATTAATTATTAATGATTACCTCCTTCAATTTAATTAGTATTTATCCAACATATTCACTATCCGTTAATCATTAATAATTATCATTAAAAATGAATTTTTCCTGGCTGCTGTTAATGGCATGGCGTGATAGCCGGCGTAATCGTTCGCGGTTGTTGTTATTTATTTCCTCCATTATTTTAGGCATTGCTGCTTTGGTAGCTATTTATTCTTTAGGTGATAACATGCGCAGCGAAATAGACAAGCAGGCTACTTCTTTAATTGGCGCCGACCTTGAAATATCCGGTAGCAAAGAGTTCCCGGACGATATAAAGAAACTGGCCGACTCCCTGGGTGATCAGAAATCAGAGGAGCGTGATTTTTCCTCCATGATATATTTTCCGAAAAATGAAGGAACACGCCTGGTGCAGGTACGCGCTTTAAAAGGCGCCTTTCCATATTATGGAGTTTTAGAAACAACTCCGGCATCATCGGGTATTGATTTCCGTAACCAACGGCGTGCTCTTGTAGACCAGACTTTAATGTTGCAGTTTGATGCAAAAGTTGGCGACTCCGTTAAAGTAGGTAATGTAACATTTGCCATTGCAGGAACTTTACTGTCAGCACCCGGACAAACCGGATTATCAGCCTCAGTAGCTCCCATCGTATATATTCCGCTTCAATACCTGGCACAAACAGGATTGTCACAAAAAGGCAGTCGTATTAATTATAAATATTATTTTAAATACGATCGTCCTGTAGATATGAAGGCGCTGTTAGAAAAAATAGAACCCCGCCTTGAAAAAGAAAATTTGAATTTTGATACAGTTGAAAGTCAGAAGCAGGATACCAACCGCTCTTTCAGTGATCTTACTCGATTTCTTTCGCTGGTAGGTTTTATAGCCTTGCTGTTAGGATGTGTTGGTGTTGCAAGCGCCATCCATATTTATGTTCGTGAAAAAATAAATGCTATAGCTATACTTCGATGTATGGGTGCACGCGGTTCACAGGCTTTCTTAATTTACCTTATCCAGATTATAATTATAGGGTTTGCCGGTTCTGTAATAGGCGCTGCTTTGGGAACCATCATCCAGCAATTTTTACCGGTGGTTTTAAAAGACCTGCTGCCTATAACCATAGCAACACCAGTATCCTGGAGTGCTATCATTCAGGGTTTAATAGTGGGCGTAATCATATCAATTCTTTTTGCATTGCTACCCCTGATATCCATAAGAAATATTTCGCCGCTGAATACTTTGCGATTGTCGTATGAAGCAACCACCATTTTTAAAGATCCTGTAAAATGGCTTGTGTACCTGCTTATCCTGCTATTTATTTTTGGATTTACTTACCAGCAATTACATAGCCTGAAGGGGGCCTTCTTTTTTTCAATTGGAGTATTGCTGGCTTTTCTAATTCTGGCAGGAATGGCCTCTCTGCTTATATGGTTGGTCCGGCGCTTCTTTCCTGAAAACTGGAGTTACCTGTGGCGCCAGGGGTTGGCCAACTTATTCAGGCCCAATAATCAGACTACTATTCTGATTGTAGCCATTGGATTGGGAACGGCGTTTATCTGCACATTGTTTTTTATTCAGAGTATTTTGCTTAACAGGGTAAATCTTTCCGCCAGCGGCAACCAGTCTAACACGGTTCTTTTCGATATTCAAACCGCACAAAAAGATAAAGTTGTTGCGCTGGCCCGTCAATTTAACCTGCCTGTAGAAAGAACGGTGCCTATTGTAAATATTACGGGCAAAACATTGGAAAAAGACAGCTCCAATGGAATGCAGCGATGGATATTTTCCAGGGAATACCGTGCTACATTCCGTGATTCCTTAACGGCTTCTGAAAAGATCACGGATGGTAAATGGGTGGGAAGCATAAACAGTCAGGCTGGTATTATTTATATTTCACTGGAAGAACGCTATGCAAAACGTAACAGGATTAAAGTAGGAGATACAATGGTTTTCAATGTACAGGGCTCCATCCTCAGCACTTTGGTGGGAAGCTTTCGTGCTGTTGACTGGAACAGGATTCAGACGAATTTTATCGTGGTATTTCCTAAAGGGGTGCTGGAAGATGCGCCGCAGTTCCATGTGCTGCTTACCCATGTACCCGATAAACAAACCTCCGCCCGTTTTCAACAATCTGTTGTCCGCCAGTTTCCTAATGTTTCGATTATAGATCTTGGCTTAATACTAAGTATACTGGATAAGATAATGGATAAAATTGGTTTTGTGATCCGTTTTATGGCTGGTTTCAGCATGATCACAGGGCTCATCGTTTTGATATCTTCTGTAATCATCAGCAAATACCAGCGGATACAGGAGAGTGTGTTATTACGTACCCTTGGTGCCAGCCGTAAACAGATATTTGTAATTATGGCGCTGGAATATTTTTTCCTGGGAGCCCTTGCTGCAGCAACGGGTATAATATTAGCCGTAGCAGGAAGCTGGGCGCTCGCCCGGTACAGCTTCGACACTTCCTTTACCCCGGCAATTCTTCCGATGTTAACGGTGTTTTTTTCAGTGTGTTCTCTAACAGTTGTTATAGGACTGGCAAACAGCCGTTCCGTTGTAAACAGGCCTCCACTGGAAATATTAAGGGAAGAAGTTTAAATTGAAAAGCCCGGACGCTGACATCCATAAGTCTTGAATCGCACTTGTTTCCGGAACCTCGAAGCAAGACGCTGATAAAACAGATACCTCTTTGTATTCAAAATAATTAAAAAATCACGCAAACGTTTGATACC
>CAXSIE010000614.1:0-2770 GCA_964237295.1 uncultured Flavihumibacter sp.
GGAACTCCTGCTGCACACCGGCCTGAATACAATGTTCTTTCAAATGGTTTCATTGAACTAAAGAAAGTAATTACCGAATTAAAGCACCTACCCGTTCTTAAAAGATTCCTCCTCTCGTTTTTCTTTTATAACATGGGCGTACAAACAGTAATGCTGGTCGCCACACTTTTTGGAAGTAAGGAACTTAATTTACCAACAGACAAACTCATCCTTACCATACTTATCATACAATTGGTAGCTATCGCAGGTGCGTGGACAATGGCCAAATTGTCTGATAAATTTGGCAACATCAGAACCCTGATTGCAGTGGTTATAATCTGGATTGGCGTTTGCATCGGCGCGTATTATATTGCTTTTCTGAACGAACAAAAGATCAACGTGGAAATTTATTTTTATATCCTGGCGGCAATTGTCGGCCTTGTTATGGGAGGTATTCAATCGCTGAGCCGTTCTACCTATTCCAAGCTGATGCCTGTAACAAAAGACACCACTTCCTATTTCAGCTTTTTTGATGTTACCGAAAAAATAGCCATCGTTATCGGCATGTTTAGCTTTGGATTGATCCTGGAGCTTACACAAACAATGAAAAATGCTATCCTGGCCCTTACCTTATTCTTTATCACCGGCTTGCTGTTACTCTTTTACACACTGTCGAAAGAAAAACAACTAAGAAAATTATCCATCTCTTTATGAATCTGTATTCGGTAAATGCCGGCTATTTTAAACTGGATGGCGGTGCCATGTTTGGTGTGGTACCCAAAAGCATATGGAATAAATTGAATGCCGCTGATGAAAACAATCTTTGCTCCTGGGCAATGCGCTGTCTGCTTATTGAAGATGGTAACCGGTTGATCCTCATAGATAATGGAATGGGTGATAAACAGGATGCCAAATTCTTTGGCCATTATTATCTTCATGGTGATGACAACCTGAACCGTTCTTTAGCCACACTTGGATTTCATCCGGATGATATTACCGATGTACTGTTAACACATCTTCACTTTGATCATTGCGGAGGAAGTATTACAAGACAACAAGATCAATTGATTCCGGCTTTTAAAAATGCTGTTTTCTGGAGCAATGAAGATCATTGGAAATGGGCTATAGAACCAAATGACAGGGAAAAAGCATCCTTTCTGAAAGACAATATAATACCCATAAAAGAAAGCGGTCGGTTAAAGATGATCGAAACTAAAGAAGGCGTTTCATTCAGCAATAATATTACGATACGTTTCGCTTTTGGCCATACAGAAGCCATGATGCTGCCACAGATAAATTATAAAGGAAAACAGGTTGTTTTTATGGCAGATCTTTTACCGTCTGCCGGACATATTCCCATTCCTTATATTATGGCATATGATGCCAGGCCGCTTGATTCAATGAAAGAGAAAAAAAATTTCCTGCATGAAGCTGTTACCAACGATTATATTTTATTTTTTGAACATGATCCTGTCAACGAATGCTGCACTTTACAATTAACGGAAAAAGGTATCAGGGTGAAAGACATCTTTCAATTAAAAGATATTAAAGAATGATTGACGCCTATAAAGCGTCATCTTGAATTGATCTGTGAACTTAACGGATAACGTAAATTTTTACAATCCATCATATCAACTTTAATGCTGCCAACGCTTATCGGACTTTCCACGCGAAGTGGAATGTGATTGCCATCATCACTAACCCAAACGGTCATCTTTTCTCCCCCTTCGAATACATTACCCTTTACAAGCAAAGGCTTGAATTTAATGGCATTGAATTTTCCTTTTTTGGTTTTTACAATTTCTTTGCCCAGGTATCTGATATATAAGTTTAACACTTCATTTCCAAGATACATTGAAAAAGGAATTTTGTCATCAACCTTATATTTACTAAAATCTATATTGCGTGCATAATACAGGCTGCTCATTACATCCTGTATGCAGTTAGGCACTTTGATGGTGCCTTCGGTACTTACAGCGGTATTGGTTGTTTGATTAAAGGTTACATTTTCATATTTTTTATAGCCGCCTTCATAGATATTCCTGATAAATTTCAAAGGCTGTAAAGTTGCGGTATCTATAAATGACTCGTACTTATCACGAACTTTAAAGAAACTGTCATAAAAGCCGAACGTTTTACCATCCGCGGTTATATGATAGACAGGTTTGTTGTTCATATGCTCCAGGTTAATGTTAAAGACCGCTTCTCCGGCTGAAACATAGATACCCAAAGCATAAAAAATTTTAAAAGTTATTGTTTCACCTGAAAGAAATGTATTATTGCGAAGGCCGCAGAAATCATCGCCTGCATTAAGGTTTAAGGAAAGCAACAATAAAAGCAGGATACTCAAAAGTGTATGCCTCATTTATTTTTAAATATTTTGATTCTAAAAATTAATATACTTCCGAGCAAAGAAGGAATAACAAGGTTTATGCACCATATTCCTACGGAAGCCGTAATTATTCCAAGGTTATTCACACTAAATAATCCGAACAATTCAAGGCTTAATTTACCTCTCAGCCCAATCTCCGCTAATGCAATTGTTGGCACTACAGCCAGAATTAAAAATACCACACTAATGAGCCAAAAAGCCTGCCACACTGAAACGTCTACCTGCATGAGCCGGATCATTAATATGTATTGAACTACAAATACGCAATAACGGAAAAAGGATAAACTCAATACCCGTAATAAAATGCCAAAACGAAGTTCCTCCAAAATTTCGATATGGGTGGCTAACTTATAAAAGGCGGGTATTTTATCTATAAGTTTAACCAGCCAGCCTAACCGA
>CAXSIE010000615.1:0-2750 GCA_964237295.1 uncultured Flavihumibacter sp.
GACAGGAAACAGTGATCCATGATGTTATGACCAGTAACAGAAAATATTTTATGCTCGAATTGATAGCTGAACACTTCATTGTATCTGTTTGGCTTGATGGTTAATATTTGTCACCGGTTAACATATTGTTTCCCTGATTGCGCCGTTTTCTTTCAAGATTTTTTGTTGATTTTATACAGGGCTTATCAACGGCTTATTTTTTATTAAATGATTGCATTACTTTTTTTGTTTCTTCCGGGTAGATTTTTATATAATGAGACCGCATCATGGCGGGCGTGGGTGATGTTGCTCCCTGCAGCAAAACGGATATTGCTCTTGAAGACTGTTCCGGCATATGACAGTCAATACAATTCTGCGTGATTGAAACACCAATGCGGGCAGTTAGTTTACATATTTTACCATGCTCGGTATTATGGCAATTCATGCACCGCTGTGAAAACAAAGCCAGGTTGCCTGTTTCGTTTTCATGTGCGTTGTGACAAGTGGAACACTTCATGGCGCTGCTTTTGAAACAGTTGCTTGCTGCAAGCAACCCGTACTGGTTGCCGTGTACATCAATGTCATTGGCATCTTTGGCAATAGTATCAATCGTAAAATATTTTGATAAAGTATCGCCTGGCCCAAACTCGAATGATGGCTTTGTTTTAGTCAGCCTTCCACCATGACATAGCGCACACATATCAATATTTTGCTGCCTTGAAAGTCGCGCGGGATTTACAATATATTCCGCTTTTGTTTCCTTTGGATGTTCCGTTTGAAACCGAACATGTTCCGCGGCAGCCCCATGGCATTTTTCACAATCCACGCCATAAACAATCTTATTATGATCGAACTCCTCAGGTTCTGTTTGAGCATCCGAAATTTTATAGGCATAGGTTGTGTGACATTCCATACAACGCGAAGTGATCAACCTGTTATAAACAGCCTTATCCGGAAATCCCGGACTGTTTGTCCATTGATCGGTTGCAGTAAAATAGGTGACAGGTAATTGGAACAGTTTGTTATGGTACCAATTCAAATATGATTGTCCCTTTTTACCGGAGCCAAAAACAATATCAAATCGCCGGGCCAGGTTCTCAACACCATTGACGTACCTTACCTGATAAAAACTGCTGTCTCTTTTTTCCATTGCTATTTCAACTCCATCGTTAAAAAGAAATTTGTTTTTACCGGTTGTAAAACTACCCCTGATATATTTTTTTGAAGCCGGGCGAGAAGTGAGATAGTGCGCCGTTTTCAAATGATGTTGATAGATATCTTTATGACAACCTGCACAGGATGCTGAGCCGGCAAAATGTTCCCATTCAGCTGCTTCCACTACCACTTTATCACGACCTTTCTCCTGCATGCAGTTAACAAGAAGCAATACGCTGATAGCCGTAAGAAAGATGATAGTGGTGGAGCGTCGGAAATTCATTACGAGTATTATTGTTGGCACATCCGTGTCGGATTCATCATAAATTACAGCCTCTTAATATAAAAAAGGATTGCAAATAACAATGCAATCCTTTTTACATGAGACAGTATAATAATTACATTTTGCCGGTAAACAAAGTAGTTACTTCGGTTGATGAAAGTACGGTTCCATATAATCTTACCTGGTCGATAGCACCGGGGAATGGCGACATCCATGAGTTGTCTTTATAAGTGCCCTGAATACTGGCTGCCTGTTGGAATCCGCCAAGCACCATTACAGAAGCATCTTTAAAAGCAACACCTGTAACACTGCGCTGGTCGTATTTTTTTCCATCAAGGTAGAATATATAAGTAGCAGCAGTGGCATCATAAGTAAATACCAGGTGATGCCAGTTATTATCATACATATGAGCAATTCTTGTGGCTCCTTCATATGTGATAAAATTGCCACCCAGTACAGCTTTCAGTACCATAGAATCTGAGGTGCTGTTTTCGTGGTCGTTGAACAAAGTAAAGTTGCCCCAAAAATCGCTTGACTTCCCAAAGGCCATGATACCGTCGGCATTCACATGATCTTTAAGGGCGATAGTTCCCGGATTAATCCATAATGACACCGAGAAATTTTTCTGAGAGCCAAAATCATTGGCGCTTGGATACACAATGTAACCCAGTTTCAGTTTATCGAACTGAACCGCTTTTCCACTAATGCCGGGTACATAAGTTACACTATTGTCTGTTGCAAAGTTAGCTCTTATGCTATCGACACTTCCACCATCAAGAGCCGCATAAAATTTCAGGGGACCTCCGGGCGCGTTTTTATCCTGCGGGTAATCACCTAGTTCAGGACGATCAAGTTTTTTACAGCCAGCAACCACCACTATTACAAGGATAAGCAGCATGACAATTTTAAGAATTTTATTCTGCATGTTCATGATTAAATTTTTAAGAACTAATTTGAGAAAAAGCATGTTGCCGTTGGTTATAATGGCACATTTAATTACCACTCTGAATTTTGTTTCAGCACACCACCTGAAAGGTCTATTGCTTTTTGTGGAAGCGGATAAAACCTGTGACGGTTGGTATAACCCAAACCGGCAAGCACATTTACTGCATCGCCCCATCGCACCAGATCATAGAACCGGTAACCTTCCATGGCAAATTCAAATCTTCTTTCATTCTTTATGGCCGTTCTCATTTGCGCCTGGCCGGTGTAAGTAATACGTGGAACGATCGTGCGTGTGGCCCCGAGATTACCGCTTGCCCTGTTCCTGATCAATTCCAGGTTAGCAGCAGCAGTTACCCCATCGCCCGTTTCATTAGCGGCTTCTGCCAGC
>CAXSIE010000616.1:0-863 GCA_964237295.1 uncultured Flavihumibacter sp.
CCATTGTTACAAAGATGGCCCAAAAACCTGTGCTGAAGCCCAACGCGCCGCAGATCGCATACATGGAAGAAGCATTGCCACCGGTTTGATTAAAATAAATAATAACGGAAACAATAGTTAACCCATAAAATACAAACAATGCTTTTTTCCTGCTTTTAAGTAACTGGCTTAACAGGCCCACTGTAATATCTCCGATTGCAATACCTACATATGCATACATAATGGCCTTGCCCGGATCTATCTGTTCCTGAATTCCGAACGCTTTGCCGAACTCACGTGAAAAAGAAACCAGGATGCCTATAACATACCAGGTTGGCAACCCTATAAGTATGCTTAAGAGATATTTTTTAAACCTTGCCCCGTCGGTGAAGAACTGAAAGAAATTGCCTCTTTGTATTTCCTGTTCTTTTATATCTTTGAACATGCCTGATTCAGCTACGCTTATACGTAAGATCAGCAGCACTACGCCTAATCCGCCACCGATAAAATAACAAACCCGCCAGTCGAATTCTTTTGAAATAAAATAAGCCAGCACCGCACCGCTTAATCCAACCCCTGCAACAAGAGAAGTTCCAATACCTCTTTTTTCTTTTGGCAGGATTTCGCTCACCAGGGTAATGCCGGCTCCCAGTTCTCCGGCCAGTCCTAAACCTGCAACAAACCTCGCCCATGCATATTGTTCTACAGTATGAATGTAGCCGGTGGCAAAATTAGCAGCAGAGTATAAAAGAATGGACCCGAATAAAACGCTTAACCTGCCCTTTTTATCACCCAGCACTCCCCAGAAAATACCGCCTAACAATAACCCGATCATCTGCATATTAATGATATGCAATCCATCATTCTTTATCTGTGTATCATTC
>CAXSIE010000616.1:873-1197 GCA_964237295.1 uncultured Flavihumibacter sp.
AGCTGGGAACACGAACAATCGTAAATAATAACAAATCATAGATATCAACAAAATATCCCAGGGCCGCAACAAATACAGGAATGCTAAAAACGGAGGCTGTTGTTTTATTCATATACGATCATTACTTGGAAGGATACTCAGTGGTTACTTTTTTTACCAAAAAATATTTTATAAATAACGGGTAAGGTAGTTATCAATATAATGCCAATTACGATAAGTTCGAGGTGCTGTTTAAGATCGAATCCAAATTCGCGTATGAAGAGCTTATCCAGGTAATGGCCGGCAAACAACATGGCAAAAACCCAGGCTAAACATCCTATTATA
>CAXSIE010000616.1:1239-2229 GCA_964237295.1 uncultured Flavihumibacter sp.
TTTCTTTTTAAAAAGCAACGTATCCTTACGTTGGAATAAATAAGGCCCGCCTTTTTTACCAATCCAGTAACCTACCATATTACCGATAATTCCGCAAAAGCTTACTAATAAAAACAAAAGCGTTAAATCGGCAATATCACTTCCCAATCCACCGGGAATGACGCTGTTTATAAGCATCTTGCTATAAATTCCTCCGAGGAACAACAGGCTGTCGCCTGGTAAAAAGAATCCGAACATTAATCCTGTTTCAGCAAAAACAATGAATAAGATCAACCACAATCCACCGTTGTTAATATAAAACTCGGGATTTAAGAGGTCTTTAAAAGTGAAAGTCAGAAGTTGGATCATAAAATTTCAACTGGTTTAGGAATCAGGATAAGATAGTGCTAGGTAACAAAACTGCGCAATATTAATCATCTTTTTTATCAGCCCGTTATTTCGGTCGAATAAGTTATTATAACAGTAAGCAACTGATAAGGCTGCAAACTTACAGATTGCCATTAATATTGCTGAATTAAGAAAACGCTTATTCAGGTATTATATTATTATTCTCATTTCCGGAAAATTGCTTTCAGAATGTTGCCGAATTACGCTGAACATTGGTTTTGAGTATTGACTATCTTATTACGCATCAGTCAGGATATGGATTGCTTGATACTCAATACCGGTGTAACAATGGAAGGACTTTCCAATGCTCCTTCCCATTTACTAACAACGCCTGTTGCAAGTGCGTTGCCCAATACATTGGTAGCGGTTCGGAACATATCGCAGAAATGATCAATGGGAAGGATCAGCGCAATACCTTCCGGTGGTATATGGAACATGGCGCAGGTTGCAGTAACCACTACCAGTGATGCCCTTGGTACACCGGCAATCCCTTTACTCGTTAGCATCAGCACTATGAGCATTGTTAACTGAGTACCCACGTCAAGATGAATGCCATACGCCTGTGCTATAGCCAGGCTGGCAAAGGTCATGTACATCATCGAG
>CAXSIE010000616.1:2239-2727 GCA_964237295.1 uncultured Flavihumibacter sp.
CCAGGTTAAAGCTGTAACCTAATGGTAAGATAAAAGCCACAATTTTATCCTTGCATCCGAAACGCTCCAGTTCTTCTGTCAGTTTTGGAAAAACAGCTTCACTGCTGGTGGTACTGAATGCAATAAGCAGGGGCTGTGCAATGCGTTTGAGTAAAGCAGGTGTTCTTTTTTTAAGAATTATAAAACCTACGGATATTAATATCGCCCATAGTAAAGCGATTCCGATAATAAAATAAAACAGATATAATCCGTAGAATTTAAAAACTTCCAGTCCTTTCGTGGCTATCACTGCTGAGATGGCGCCAAACACTCCAAGAGGAGCGAAATTCATAACATAACCTACCATTTTCAATATAACATGGGCAACAGCATCAAGGGCCTTAACCAGTATTTTTCCATAATCACCCAGTGCAGCCGTTGCTACACCAAAAAAAACACTGAAGATCACCAATTGAAGAATTTCATTATTGGCCATTGCTTCAAATACG
>CAXSIE010000617.1:0-2441 GCA_964237295.1 uncultured Flavihumibacter sp.
ATCCTTATTAAAAGCAACAACAATTCTAAAGCCATACAAGAAATTATTAATTCAGACCATAGCGGATTTATGGAGCCAATTTTAACTGAGGCTGACTATAAACTGATTGACAGTTTAACGACAGCAGACAATGAGAGAATAAAAATCGACTCAACGGAAGGCAATCGAAGAGCAGAAGGCGCACAAGGAAAACGGCAGTTGGGGTTTATTCTTGAAAGACTTAAAAGTAAATGGCTTGACAGTATAGCACTTAAGCAATACAAATTTCAGAAGTTAAAAAACTTATAACGACTACCTAAGCATGCCTACAACAGCGGTATTGCCAATAGTGGGGCAGACGGAAAAACAATGAGCTTTTGGGATTTCTACTTAGCTGCGGTTTGGGCTGACTGAGGAAGCCAAGCATTGATTCTATTTATTTTACTTTATCAAAAGCCAGACAGTCGTTCCGAACGGACGAATATAAAAACCCCACCATCGGCAATACCTGCACGTTACATGCCAGCTTTTAGGACACACCTCATGCTTAAAGTTTCATTGAAAATATTGATTTTGACTTTCGGTTTGTCATCGTGCAACTTATTAGGAGACGGTTCCAATACCTTAATAAAAGACAGTGCAAATGTAGGTCACAACAAAAAAGTGTTTTTATTTTTACGAGAAGCTGGTACTACTGTTGCCAATTCTTACCAGGTAACAATTAATGACTTCGAGAATAAGTTTGACACAAGCAAAGTTGGCAACACTTTTACAGTAGATGCATGAGATGTGTCGATAAATCCGGACAGTAAAGTGACGTAAATTCGCTTAACAATGTCAGTCAAGAAAGTATCGAAAACACGTAGAAAGTATGATGTATCATTCAAAGAAGATGTTCTTAAAATGATATCTTCAGGTCGCCCTATTTCAGAAGTATCCCAGGCACTGGGTGTGAGTGCATCGTTGCTTCACCGGTGGTATAAGTCAGCCCAATTAGTTCCCATAGCACCAGCTAAAAAGGGAGCATCACCATCGACAGCACAGCATAGCTCTTTTGCTGAAATTGAGCACTTAAAAGTTGAGCTCCGACGCACCGAACAGGAGCGGGATATTTTAAAAAAAGCCTTGGGAATTTTCAGCCGCGGGATATAACAATCGTGTATGCTTTTGTCAATACCATTCGCTTTGATTACCCCGTTCAGCAGATCTGCGAAGTGTTGCATATCAATCGAAGTTGCTTCTATGAATGGGCCAATAAAACCACTCACCAGCCAAATGCTGCAACCATCATGATCGAACAAAAAGTGATTGCTGTTTTCAACGAGCATAAACGCCGTTACGGCTCCCGAAGGATAGCAGCGGAGCTTGGGCATCAAAAGCTGCAGGTGAGCTCTTATAAGGTCCGCAAATGCCTTGTCAGCAATAGTCTTAAGGCTATTCAGCCACGATCCTTTGTGCCCAAAACCACCAATAGCAGGCATCCCTATTTGATCAGTCCCAATCTTTTAAAACAAAGGGGTTTCCCCGTAATGATTAACCAGGTATGGGTAGGCGATATTACCTACATCCCCATGGCTGAAGGGGGCTTCCGCTTTCTGTCTGTATGGATGGATCTGTGTTCAAGAAAAATAGTAGGCTGGGACCTGCAGGATCATCTGCGCGAGTCGTTGGTCCTGGCTTCCCTGATCAAGGCAAAAAGGGCTCGAAAGCTATCACCCGGACTCATGATTCATTCAGACCGCGGCGGGCAATATGCGGGCACTAAATTCAGGCAAATGCTGCAAGGGCACAAAATGATACAAAGCATGAGTGACGCCGATAATCCATATGACAATGCACACATGGAATCCTTCTTCAGCAGGTTCAAGTCAGAGCTGATGGAGGGTGGTGCGTTTCATAATGCTGAAGATTCCCACACTGAAATTTTTGATTACATTGAAATGTATTATAATCCTTCCAGATTACATTCTTCCATTGGTTATTTATCTCCTAACAGTTTTGAAATAAAATTAGCTTTGCATGATAACAAAACGAAAAAATAACAGCGATAAGCCGTGCTGCAAGCCACTTTACCGCTGCTTGTCGGCCAACCTGAGTCCACCTGAGGACATTACTTTCAAAGAGCTATATATGCTACGATGTCCGGAATTATTCCTGGCAGGTTACACCTCTGCAGAGCCTGTTTCCGCTTCATTCCGGCATAACAAATATAAGATGAATAATATAAATTACAACGAAAACAAATACTGTGAAACCCAATGTGGATAAGTATTTCAGAAGAATTGGTTAATTAAAATTCATAAAGAAAAAAAGAACCAAAAAAAGAAAGAAGAAATGGAAATGGACTATCGCCCATGCTCTAATGATTAGGTTTTAGGAGGTATCGGCATCAATGCATATAGAACAGTTAAACATTAGTACTACATTTGAAACATTATTATTAACACTGACACTTTACTGTC
>CAXSIE010000617.1:2451-2718 GCA_964237295.1 uncultured Flavihumibacter sp.
TATTTCAAGAGAATCGACGGATGAAAAACTTAAAGAAAAAAGTACCAAAAAAGAAAGAAGAAAAGGAATGGGCTAAGGCCCATGAATGTAATGATTAGGTTTTATCAGGCATAGCATCAACGCATATATTTAGTATGATTACAATTAGTATTACATTTGATTATTATTCTTAACCTAAGTCACTTTACTGTCCGGCAAAATCATCTCACCTCAGTGAACCTAAAATAATAGTTGAAAATTTCGCTATTCCAACCTTATCTATTGATG
>CAXSIE010000618.1:0-2685 GCA_964237295.1 uncultured Flavihumibacter sp.
TGAGACGCGAACCCTGAAAGGGTGGCATTATTAACAGTCTTTGAGGCTCTATGTCACCCCTTCAGGGTTTATGCCTAGGATTATCATTTTCTATAATCATTTCACCCCTTAGGGGTTTGCCACACAAAGTGCTGATAAGATTGTCAACTTTTTAAGGGCCGAAAAAACTGTATTTAATCTTCTTTAAATTTTTGAACAGCCTGGCATGAGATCATCAGGATTTCATGATTTTTAGAAACCTCAAAGACTAAGAATTACCTTACAGGTTAGCACTCAAAAAATCATTGCTAAACTTCCCTTTCGGATCGTACTGGGCGACCATCTTTTTAAATTCCGGCAGCTTTTCATAATGTTTGTGTAAAACCGCCGGTGACATCGTAAATAACTTACCCCAGTGTGGACGGGCATTGAATGGGGCCAGCTCTTTTTCTATTTTTGGAAGTAACTTGCTCACCGCAGCCCATTCCTGTTTCCAGGTGAAATGAATGGTTACGCAGGCCTGCTTGTAGCAAGGGCTCATCCACAGATCGTCGGCATCAATCGTACGTATTTCTGTGATAAACAGGTGCGGGCCTACTTCACCATGCAAACGGGAAACAGCAAGAATGGCATCCACTGCATTATGACGAGGCACAAAGTATTCAGACTGTAACTCAACACCGCTGCTGGGTGTAAAACCCATCTTGAAATGCGGAAGCCGCTCATACCACGGGCCGGCAACACCCATCTGCTCCGTGCAATTCTCCGCCGATAGTGCTGCTATCGGATGCATGTTTCTCGAAGCTGCCTTTCCACCGTAAAACTCTTTTTGAGATCTGAAATCGGTAACACCATTTTCAAGGTTCTTGATCCAAACCTCGTTGATATAATCTGATTGCCAGTCGGTAAATAAACTTACACTGTATCCGGCGGATACTATTTTTTCAAAATGCTCTTTCAGTTGCGACATGGGCATCTTTTGATAAACAAATTGCCGCATCTTAAAGGTGGGTTTTACGTCAAGCGTAACTTTTGTCACTACTCCCAATGCGCCAAGGCCAACAACAGCAGCGTGAAAAGTATCTCCATCGGTTCTCGATAAAGTATGCAGTCCTCCGTCAGCAGTTACCAATTCCAAACCTGCAACTGCGGAACTGAGGTTTTTATTCGTTACACCCGAGCCATGCGTTGCTGTGGTACAAGCGCCTGCAACTGAAATATGCGGTAGGGAAGCAAGGTTATGCAGCGCGTACCCATGCCCGTCAAGGTAAGGACAAAGCGCTCCGTATTTGATGCCTGCTTCTACGGTAACCGTATGAGCTTTGGTATCCAGCGATATTATTTTATCCAGATTTTTAGTGCTGAGCAAATGATCCTTGCTATCGGCTATAGTATTAAAACAATGACGTGTTCCCAATACTTTAAGCCTGCCGGTTTTCTTTACCAGTTCCTGAACTTCCGCAACCGATTTAGGATAGGTAACATTAGGAGTGCTGTACGTTAAATTGCCGGACCAGTTTTTTAGTGGTTCTTGCTCGGTCCAACCCTTAAGTGGTGAAATTAAAGGTGCAGCCATAAGTGTTGAAGATAACTTAAGAAAGGTTCGTTTGTTCATGTTAGTGGTTGTTTATTTTAAGTTGCATGATTACAGCAGGTCCCTTTTTTTTATAACCACTTTGTGGTTCAAAAACGCTTACAAGATTCAAGATGTAATTTTATTTTTATTGCTGTTTTTGTAGTGTAAATATATATATTCGAGAGTAATATGAGATTTCTTAAATTTTGTTACCTGTTGTGTTGTTTTATGGCACACACAATAAATATTAAAAGCCAGGATACTACTAATTCCTGGATCAGGATCAATCAACTGGGTTACCTTCCATCAGGTATCAAGGTTGCAGTATGGGTTAGTAAAACTGACAAAGAAATTAATAAGTTTCAGGTAATAGATTCAAAAAGCAATAAAATTGTTTTTACGGGTAACGCCGGTAAGTCGTATGGTAGTTACGGACCTTTCGTTCAATCTTCACGTTTAGCGTTTACAAAGTTCAAAGAACCCGGAAGCTATTATATAAGATGCGGTGGAACCATTTCGCCTGTTTTTGCCATTTCTGCAAATATCTATGCCGGCACGGCTGACTTTGCATTGCGGTATATGCGCCAGCAACGTAGCGAATACAATCCGTTTTTGAAAGATTCCTGTCATACAAAGGACGGCTATACGGTTTATGGGCCAATGCCGGATAACACGCATATTGATGTATCCGGTGGCTGGCACGATGCAACGGATTACCTGCAATATGTTACCACTTCAGCCAACGCAACCTACAACTTGTTGGCTGCCTACCGCGATTTCCCGGCGGTGTTCACTGATACACACCAGGCAAATGGACTGGATGGGAAAAATGGCGTAACAGACGTATTGGATGAAGCTAAATGGGGACTTGACTGGCTCGTTAAAATGAACCCGCGTAACGATTGGATGTTTAACCAGCTTGCTGATGACCGCGACCATGTCGGCATGCGGCTTCCTGCAAATGATTCGGTTGATTATGGCAATGGCAAAGGAAATGGACGCACGGTATATTTTGCTACCGGTAAGCCACAGGGCTTAGGCAAACACCTCAATCGTTCTACGGGTGTTGCATCAACAGCCGGTAAGTTTGCCAGCGCTTTTGCCCTGGCGGCTTTTATCTATAAAAATGA
>CAXSIE010000619.1:0-1425 GCA_964237295.1 uncultured Flavihumibacter sp.
CACTGATGGAGAACTTATCCTGTTCCCGGAAAACCTGAAACCCGGGTGGGATCAGTATGTAAGAATACAGGTACAGAAGGGCAGTCCGGTACGCGATATCTTCGGCTGGCAACTGAAAGGAGAGGTTCTGAAAGCAAACTTTAAAGGCGATGCACTCACCCTGCGTCTCAATGTAAACTTTGAGCCCGTTCCTCAGTCAGGCAAGGGAGTATATGAATTTAAATTGCAGCGCAGGGGAGAAAAGTTTTACGGTAATTTCACCGGCATGTTCAACGGCAAAACAGTCTCCGGAAAGGTAAAAGCGTTTTACTTTCCGGAATAGTAGCTGTTACAGACCCGCTTTTCCCTAAGGTATTTCCGAAGGAATTTCGATGCCTGCGAAAACTGGATTTTAACGGGAGACAGGTAATAACATTGTCATTGATCTTGCCGGGTTGAAGCCGAAAGACATTCCTTCCCTGTTTGTTATAAGGATCGAGAACAAGCCTGTTCAGCAGCCCTTGTTTATTCAATAAATAAAGTGATGAAATATACGGTATTGATACCCTTGTTTATCTGTCTTGTTATGGGTTGCCCTGGCCAGTCCGGAAGGGTCACAGACAGCACATTACTGGATCCCGCCTACCCGGTAATGACCGAATGGGCAAAAGCGGGCGTTGAAGGGGGGATACCGGATGTTGGAAAAATGAAAGTTCTAAGCCGCATCGGGCCAACTGCCAACCTGCAGGAAGAGCTGAATAAGGCATCGTTGAAAGGAAAAGGTATTGTTTTGCTCAACAAGGGAACGTATATATTACGCAAGACCGTGCGCATACCCGCAAATATTGTTCTCAAAGGCGTAAACCGCAAGCAGGTGCTGCTTAGCATAAAAATACACGGGTATCATTTTACTACAGGCAGGCCCCGGCAGGCTGCTTTGATGATTAAAAATGCCTCAGGCGCCGGGATTGAAAACCTGACGATCCGGTACACGGATGCCGCTTTTGAGCCACTGGACAAAGATTCATTAAATGCATCGTGGGACAAAAGCGTATTTCACGAACCTGAATTGCGCGACACTACTTTATTCGTTGAACATATCTGGATCGACAGTTCGAAAAATTGCTGGGTGCGCAATTGCGACCTGTTATGGGCGGGCAGCGACCCGCTACGTGTCAGTAATTCATCACATGTTACCTGCACCGGTAATTACATAGACAGGTCGTATAATAAGAACGACGGAGGAATGGGTTATTATGATATTACCCATTCCAAGTATGTACTTATAACCGGAGAAACGATCCGAAGGATCAGGCACCTCGCCATACAGAACAATAGCAGTTATAATGTAGTCATCAGGAACTACCTCGAAGTTGATATCAATTTCCATAATGGTGACGATGGCTACAATCTGGTAGAGTCAAACACTATCCGCATTCCGACGTG
>CAXSIE010000619.1:1452-2674 GCA_964237295.1 uncultured Flavihumibacter sp.
CAGCACCAACCACCCGGCCGGATGAACCTGTTGTATAACAACAATGCAGTGTATAAAAACGGGCAAAAAGAAGCTTCAGAAGCGGGCCTGGTATATATGGTAAACCCGGTATGGGAAGGTAAGCGCATTCTGGAAACTAAAATGCCGCCGCCCGTTAAGCATACTTTTTATGCAGGCTGTAATCTGTCAGCAGATGTAACTAATAACCCTTCTCATTGACCGTTTGAAAAACTGCCTGAAATTGAGCAGGGTGATTGCAAAAAAGCAGACCGTGTGATTCCTTTCCGGCTATTGTAAGGTTGGATTATGATACGGTTATAAAAACGAAAATAAATGCGGAATGATTAAGAAGCATGTAAAACAGATGTGTTGAGTGTGAGTCTTTTACTATGCACAGCTTTTGCATTTGCCCAGTATGCCGTTGCAGTAACATCGGCAGTCGCCAGTAGGAATGTTAAAACGCCTGACACCCGGTATATCCGGGAGGCAATAGACCAGGTGGCGGCCCTTTGCTAAATAAATTGTAGATCTTGCCAATCCGGTATTCACGTTAAATTAATAACGGATAAGTAGTTCGACCTGTCAGGGGTTGGTTAAGTTTTATTATTTGTTGCGATATGGTTATATTTAGGATATAAAATTTATACTTAAAACTTTGCCTGAACAACTGTTTAATAATGAAAAAGACCTGTTGATGCAAGTGTCAACCGGTGATGAACTGGCTTACAGACAGTTGTTCAATACATACCGTGGAAAGTTATATTCCTTCATTTATAGGATCACCGAGTCAAAAGAATCAGCAGAAGATACGGTGCATGATGTGTTTCTGAAAATATGGACACACCGGGAAAAACTTCCTGACATACAAAACTTTAATGCATACCTGTACCGTATGGCGCAAAACCATGCGTTTAACGGATTCCGGCGTATGGCTACTCAAACGGTTATCATCGCCGAACTGGAAAGGCGCTCAGGTTACGAAAAAAGCGACCCCTTGGAAAAGCTGGTCAGCAAAGAAGTAAGGCGGTTCATACATGAATCCGTCAACAATTTAACCCCTCAACAGCGGGAAGTGTACAAAATGAGCCGTGAAGAAGGGTTGAAGCAGGAAGAGATTGCCAGGCGGTTGAATATTTCCATTCATACGGTGAAAAAACATCTGACAGATGCCCTCAACTTTCTCCGAAAAGAATTATCGCACAACTACGGATTAGACTCGGTA
>CAXSIE010000620.1:0-1488 GCA_964237295.1 uncultured Flavihumibacter sp.
TCATCTTCTATTTCAATTATTGTATTGATTCCCCGGGAAAAAATTTTGATAAAAACGCTTTTTCCGCGGGGCGTATATTTAATAGCATTGGACAAAAGGTTCTCGATTATTTGAATATAGCACTCAGTATCCATCATGATAATATTCTTTTTGCCCCCGGTAAAAAGAACAGGAATCTTTTTTCTTTGGGCAATATCATCATACCTTGAAATAATACTTCTGGTTAGCTTTACCAGGTCTACCATCGTTAATATCGGGTTAATGGATCCTTTTTCAATCCTGTTTACATTGAGGTAATTTTTGATAAGTTCATTCATTTGAAGGGAAGCATCGTAAATGGTATGATAAGTTTCCTTCTCTTTTTCCGGAGATTTTCCAAAATCATCATTTAACAATATCTTACTTAACAGCATGATAACGGCCAGAGGGCTTTGCAAATCGTGGTAGGCAATTCCTATAAACCTGTCTTTGGTATCATTAAGCTGTAACATCTCCTCGTTGGCCTTTTGCAGATCCACCAGTTTCTTTTTAAGCTCCTTCCTGGTACGCAGTATCATATGGTCCAGGATCTTCTGACCAGTCATATCAAAGACGGTAGAACGGTTCGAACAGAAATTTCCCAACGTATCGAAGATGTCTATAGAATCAACAATAACCGGCATTACGGACTTGTCTTTTCTTACAAAATGAAATTTATTTTTTATGTTTCCGGGCTTTTTAAATATTAAAGAGTTCTTTCGGAAGTTAATGATATCGTGCGGGCTGAGGATCTCTGTTATTTTCTTTTTATTAATAATTTCTTCTCTTGTATAACCCAACCATTTAAGAAGGGTATCATTTATTTTTATAAAAACATCATTTTCATTTAAGGAATGATAACCGCAGGGAGATTCGTTGTATATCGATTTATATTCCTCCATTTCAAGCCGGTACTGATTTCTTTCATCTTCAAGTAATGTAACCTTTTCATGCAGCTCAAAGTATCTGGATTTATAATCATCTTCAATGATGTCCATAACTTTATTATGCACTGTTTTTTTCATTAATTGGATTTATTCTATAAGGATAAGTTATGTAGTAAGTTATTATAAATTTAGTACAATACCAACTTACTTAAATTGCACAATGAAGCAATGCTAAAATATAGATTACCAATATAAAAAATATAATGTTTTTTTTATATTGGTAATAAGAAAAGAAATAACGCAGTCATAAATGTCACGATCTCTTGATATCATTGTAAACCGGTAAAGGATTATAAAGAAGAAATCTTATTATTGATGCAGGATTGTGAGCCCATAAATTTTGTTTAATTTCCTTACTTTATCACTTTTTATTCCTGTCATGAAAAAAATAATGTTTTCATTCCTTTTCCTGTTATTTCTAACTGCAACCGTATTTTCGCAAAGCGATAATATAACAGCCTACAAAAAAACCAGCGCTTTAATACCCATGCGGGATGGAGTAAAGTTGTTTACAGTTATTTTA
>CAXSIE010000620.1:1498-2671 GCA_964237295.1 uncultured Flavihumibacter sp.
CTCCTGTAAACGCCTCCAGAAAAGTGCCCATATTAATGCAACGCACTCCTTACGGTGCTGATATAAATATTCATGATGATTCTATTATAAACATTCTCCCAGGCCGCTTTCCTTATGAAAATATGGCCAGGGAAGGATATATTTTTGTTTTCCAGGATATTCGCGGCAAGTATAAAAGTGAGGGAAATATGCAGATTCACCAGCCGCTTATTCATGCAACTAAAAAAGGAGCTATTGATGAAAGTACCGATACATACGATGCAGTAGACTGGCTGGTAAAAAATGTTCCCAATAACAACGGTAAGGCAGGCATAGTAGGCATATCTTACCCGGGCTGGCTTGCACTGGTAGGTGCAGTTGACCCGCACCCGGCGCTAAAAGCGTCTTCAGAACAGGCATGTATGGGCGATCTTTTTTTAGGTGATGATTTTCATCATAACGGAGCCTTTCGTTTAAGTTATGGTATGGAATACAGTTACGAGGTTGAGTTCGATAAAACAACCGATAGTGATTTTCCCTTTGAACAATTCGATCTTTTCGACTGGTACCTGAAACTTGGCTCATTGAAGCATGTAAATGAAAAATACTTCCATAATAAAATACCCACCTGGAATACATTTATTCAGCATCCTGACTACGACGGATACTGGCAGATGAATTCTCCGCTTAACTATATCCGTTATCCTCAGATACCGCAACTGCATGTAGGCGGTTATTTCGACCAGGAAGATATCAACGGCCCGCAGCTTATGTACAATCACCTTGAAAAGAAAGACAGCTTTAACAGAAATTATATTGTGCTTGGCCCCTGGAACCATGGTCAATGGTCTTATGGCAATGCTGATAGTTTAGGTAAGATATCTTTTGAAAGCAAAACCGGCCTGGCATTTCGCGAACTGGAAAAAAAATGGTTCGATTACTGGCTTAAAGGAATAGGTGATGGAAAATTTGATGAGGCTACCTGTTTTCAAACCGGCAGCAATCAATGGAAAACATACAGTTCATGGCCGCCTAAACAGGCAACAATAAAAAATTTATATGCAAATACAGGTAACAAAGCTTCATTAAGTAAGCCGGTTGATACAAATGGTTCTGTAAGTTTTATCAGTGATCCGCCAAAGCCGGTGCCTTACAGAACACAACCTATTGAGGCAACTTATGGCCCGGGAAGCC
>CAXSIE010000621.1:0-2373 GCA_964237295.1 uncultured Flavihumibacter sp.
TTTTACATTTAAAAACAATTGTTTATTACCGATTACCTGCTCCATTTTAATTCCTCCGAATTTAATACCTACCCGGTACTTTACAAATATTCTTAAAATGGAAGGAAATACTTACCTCAAAAAGACAATATTGTTAAACAAAAAGACATATAAATCAGTAAAAGACAAGCAGTTACTATAACCAACAGTACAATGATTTCATTCTATATTTAATAAAACGCTTGCTTAATGCTCCATTATGCAACATAATATGCATGTAAATTTTATTTTATATAAGCATAACATGTGTCCTATTTTTAGTAATTTTGAACCGGTATATAGTTTTAAAAACATTTTATAATATTTAATTACTTCTATCATAACGTGTTTACTTTTAAGTACCCGGTTTCACCGTTATCAGAATTTATAGCTGCATTTGCCGTTCAGATGGGAACGAAGTTTATAAATGACAAGATTGATGTGCCCGCTTCAATCGGAAGCGGGTATGTTCAGCTTCTCAATTTACCCAACGACCTGCATGCTTTTATTATGAATTTTAAGCTCAATACTGACATGCACTATGAGCAATCCCAATCTGATTACGATCTGTATTCATTAAGATTCGAGGACAGCCATGTACCTGAATCATTTATTACAAAAATTGACGGCGAAACGCTAAAAGACATTCGTCCTTTTCATTCCTCCGTTTACCTGGCATCCAGCATTTTCGACCTGGGCTATATCGTAAGAAAGGGAACCTACATGAGATGCATTACCATTCAACTTCAAAAAAAATGGTTGGGAGAGTATTTCCGGATGGAGATAATTGATGATATCTTACAGCAATACCTTTCTTTAAAAACAGCTTCTTTAAACGTAGAATCCCTGGATTTTGAATATAAAAAAAGTATGTCGGAGGTTATTGATATAGATAAGGAACATCCCACACACGTGGCCACCATACATATAAAGATTATGGCCATGGTGGAAAGATTTTTCAATGACCTTTATAAAAAAAGAAGCCAGTTAAAATATCAGGTTAAAGCAACAACTGATGATATAGAAAAGGTTCGCAACATAGAACGCATACTTACCAAAAATTTATCAGAGATTATTCCCTTGAATGTTTTGTCCAAAATGTCATACATGAGCCCCTCCAAGCTTAAGAAATTATTTAAAGACATATATGGAAAGCCCATTTACCGGTATTACCAGTTTTATCGTATGCAAAAAGCAAGGGAAATGTTACTGTCAAAATCTTACTCAGTAAGTGATGTAGCGCTTAGCCTGGGTTTTTCAGGTGTGGGAAGTTTTAGTAATGCTTTTAAAAAAGAGTTTGATGTACTACCCAGTTCGTACCTGACATAGTACGTTCCATAGGAAAGCCGGTGAATTATTTAAGGAAGCTGTTCCTACATTCCTCAAATGCCCAGGCTATATAATTATTTACATGTAATCCCAGTTTAAAATCTCTTTCAATTTCTTCATCCGTCCTGCTTTCCCACATATTTACTGCCCACTGGAAAACATTTTGTGTTCCACATTCAGTAAGACTTCCGTCCTTATGCGGAAAACTACCAGGATAAAGAACAAACTCCTCTTTAGCTAATTGTTGAATAATTTTTTTAGCATCCTTGATTTTCATGATATTGAACTACCTGCCTCACCTTTCAGAGAAGCTAACCGGTTTATTTGTCAAACAGAATATTAGATTTCTACCAGTGCAACGTAATTTAAACTGCTTTAGTATAATTTTTCATGCAACCCTAATGTTGCTTACCTGAATAAAATTCCTTCATCAGTTACAATTTCGATTATACCAATAAGCAAAGCTTGCGCCATTATTTGCAATATTTTGCAAACCGCTTTCCTTGTCAAACTCACCTATTGAATGTAGATCTAATAATATTGGAGTAAATCCTAAGCAACCTTAAGCAGTTAACTACCTGACAGCTGCTGTTTATCTTTTAATAGAAAAATTTCAAAATCCTAAAACAAACATTATAATTTTTTGAATGTTAATAATTTTAAGCTTATTACAAAAATATTGTAGTAATTTCCTATAATCTTTATTATTTCTTCATTGCAGTATCGAATTTCTATAAGAATCTCCTAAAATATTCTTCTATTAAAAATCACACTATGAGACCAGCATTATTATTATTTTGCCTGTTAGTAACATCAAAACTTCTTTTTGCTCAGCAAATTATTACCGGTAAAGTAACCAGTTCCAAAAGTGATGAGCCCATAGCAGGTGTATCTATAAAAGTTAAATCAACCAGTAAAGGAACTTCTACGAACAGTGAAGGTTTTTTTAAGATTCAGGCAAACAAAAATGATGTATTAGAATTTACTAATGTAAGTTTTGCACCGCGTTCCGTAAAAGTCGGTGAC
>CAXSIE010000621.1:2384-2636 GCA_964237295.1 uncultured Flavihumibacter sp.
ATCTTCTTTTGTAGAGCTGGCCCAGGTAGTGATGGTTGGATCGCGGGGAGCAGGCCGGGTGAAAACAGAATCTCCGGTGCCGGTTGATGTAATTAATATAAACCAGGCCGGACAAACAACAGCTAAACCTGACCTCATGTCGCAACTAAATATGGCCGTTCCATCTTTTAACTATAATAAACAAAGCGGCGGTGATGGTTCGGATGCTATTGACTTTGCCAGTTTACGCGGCCTGGGTTTCGACCAAACATT
>CAXSIE010000622.1:0-2628 GCA_964237295.1 uncultured Flavihumibacter sp.
TTCATTCTTTACAAAATAGCCCAGACACCTGCTCATGAATCTTGCACCAACATCTTTAAAAGCAAGCGTAGGACCGTGATATAATTCTAAAGAAAAAATACCATCATCAATTTTAACCAATGGAAAATCAAAATTGATTGTCTCGCTGATTATATGTTTAAGTTCTTGTTTTGGAATGGTATCGCCAATATAAGGTTCAATAACTGTGAACGCAATCTCTTCCCTCGTATAGCTTGTTATGTCTTCTAAAAAATCTTTTGATAGGGAAGGAATTTTTTCAGGAAAGTATAATCCTTTATCGGGCGCCTGGCCTTTGATGGTTGCTTCTTTAAAATCTGCTTTCGGAGAATCATTATTAGTACTGAAATATTTCATGGTTTGTTATGCTTGAAAATGATGATTTTGCCGTCGGCGATTAGGGGAAACGGTGACGGATTAAGCAATTTTTACTTCATTATCTATTAACCTTACGCCTTGTTTATTGATTGTGGTTACGTGGGTATGATAGGCAATTCCGATTTTGTTGAAAATTATTTTCATTACGTTCTCTACGTCATAAGCAGTAGCCTGTTCTTTGCTGAGCATAAATATGGAAGGACCGGAGCCGGCGATCCCGCCACCCATCGCGCCGGCTTCTTTACTCATAAGTTTTACCTCAGCAAAACCAGGGATCAGAATACTCCTTACCGGTTCGATGATCACATCTTCCAGTGAACGGCTGATAAGTTCATAGTCATTTTTCAGAAGGCCTGTTACCAGTCCGGCTATATTTCCCCATTGCCTGATAGCATCTTTAAGAAGCACCTCTTTACGTAGTATCTGCCGGGCATCGGAGGTCTTCACCTCTATCTGCGGATGCACTACGGTTACATACATCAAGGGGGATGATAACGGAATAATATCCAGTGGAAATATAGAACGGATAAGCGTTATACCGCCATAGATACAGGGTGATATGTTATCTGCATGCTTTACGCCGGAAGCCACTTTCTCTCCTGCCATGGCAAACCTTACCAGGTCTTCTTTTGAAAAAATATTTCCGAGCAGGTGATTGGCTGCTACAACAATACCCGCAGCGCTGGCTGCGCTGGAACCCAGTCCGCTACCGGGCTTTATCCTTTTATCTATGGTAATATCAAAGCCAGTCTGTTGAGGCAGCTCCTGCTACATTTTGTTCAGGTAGGGTAGGCAGGTTGTATTCGTCTGTGTGTTGTATGCGGATGCCAGGAGTGTTGCTATATTTAACATGCATAATATCTTCCGGGCTGTTAAGAGACAAACCCAGGATATCAAATCCGCAAACCAGGTTTGCAATGCTTGCAGGACTAGCCACCGTTATATGCGACCCTTCTATTGTTGTTATCTGCTGGTTTTTCATAATCTGATAATCTTTAACCTGGATGGTACTATATTGCTATCGGCTATCAGAAGAAACTTATTTTCTATTGATCTGCTGATAGGGGATAGAAACTACCCGGCTGCCCTGATGATATCTGCAAACACACCTGAGGCGGTAACCTCAGCACCAGCTCCCGCTCCCTTTACTACCAGCGGTTGTTGAACATACCGGTTTGTATAAAACAACACCACATTGTCTTTCCCATACAGGTGATAAAAATCGTGGTTGGGATCGATATGCTGTAAACCTACATCGGCTTTTCCGTTTTCATATTTTGCAACAAATTTCAGCTTCTTACCCGCTTCCGACGCTTCCTTAAACAGCTTCTTAAAATGTTCTTCTTCCTTTGCCATCTCGCTATAAAAATTTTCTACATCCCCTTCCATGCAGGATACCGGCATGAATGAGTTGTTTAATATTTCTTCCATTTCCATCTTTTCTCCTGATTCCCTTGCCAGTATCATAATCTTGCGCATTACGTCAGTACCGCTCAGGTCAAGCCGTGGATCGGGTTCTGTATATCCTTCATCCTGTGCCTGCCTTACCACTTCAGCAAACGATCTTTCACCATTATAATGATTAAAAACAAAATTAAGCGTGCCGCTTAATACTGCTTCAATTTTATTTACTTTGTCGCCACTTCTTAAAAGATCATTCAAGGTTCCAATAACCGGCAAGCCTGCACCAACATTTGTTTCGAAGAGAAACAGTGCGTTAAATTCCCTGGCAAGGTCTTTTAATTTACGGTAATATTCATGAAGTAAGTTGCTGTAGCACATGGCTACTTTATCATCTGCTGTTATATCGGCAAATACGGAATTGCGGAGGTTCTTGGCACGAATAATATCCGTATACTGAGCCAGATTCATACCATCGCCCTTTTCCAATGCTTCCCGCCAGTTTTTTAAATCTATGCCATCATCGTTGAAAAGCATTTTTTTGCTGTTTGCAATTCCAACAACCTTGATCTGTAAACGTGTTGCTGAAGGTACTGCTGCTGTTGTTCAAGCTGTGCTATCAGCTTACTTCCAACATTGCCAACACCTGTTACAAACAGGTTCATTTGTTTGTACGTAGTTTCAAAAAATTCCTCGTGCAACACATTGATTGCTTTCTTAACATCGTTTATTGATACCACTGCGGATATATTCCTTTCGGAAGATCCTTGCGCTATAGCTCTTACATTCACGCCATTCCTTCCTATAGCGCCAAACATTTTTCCGCTTATG
>CAXSIE010000623.1:0-2627 GCA_964237295.1 uncultured Flavihumibacter sp.
TTTGGGTCCTGGGCGATATATCCGCTCTCGCCGCCACCGACGGCATAAGACCAGGTGCCTCTTTTAACACTATTGCTACGGGCATTAATATGCGTCCAGCCCTCACTTGGTACTGCAATGGTTGAATTATCCTGCTGAGCACCGGCAACATGATAAGGCACATCGCTGGTAACAATTACATGATATAATTGAGCAGTGGGAAAATCTTCATCGGTCCATGTTTTGCCGGCATTAACGGAAACACATCCACCACCATCGTTAGCCGTTGCCATGCGGGTAGGATCATTAGGGTCAATCCACAAATCATGATTGTCGCCGTGCGGAACCCTGATGGGTTTATTAAAGGTTACCCCTCCGTCCGTTGATTTATTAAATCCAACATTCAAACCATAGATTGTATTGGAATCTTTTGTGTCGGCATAGATGCGGGAGTAATAAAATGCACGCTGGCGAAGTTTACGATCCCTGTTGATATATTTCCAGGTCATGCCTGCGTCTTCAGAGCGGTATACGCCACCCGAATCTGCTTCAATAATGGCCCAGACCCTTCCAGGCTTTACAGGGGAGACTGTTACCCCGATTTTACCAAACGGTCCTTTTGGCATACCGGGTTTCTTATTTAATTCTACCCAAGTGTCACCGCCATCTGTTGATTTGTACAATCCGCAGTCTTCGCCGCCTCCCCACATTTTCCACGGAGTTCTGTATACCTGCCATAGGGATGCATATAAAATATTGGGGTTTGCAGGATCTATAATCAGATCCTCTGCGCCTGCTTTATCACTTTTGTATAACACTTTCTGCCAGGTTTTACCGCCATCCTTTGTACGGAAAACTCCCCTGTCCACATTATGGTCATAAGGATGACCTAACGCGGCTGCATAGGCAATATCAGGATTGGTTGGATGAACCCGGATCCGGGCAATGGTTTGGGTGGATTGTAACCCTATATTTTTCCAGGTTTTTCCGGCATCCGTGGATTTATAAACGCCATCGCCCTGCATGATATTTCCCCGGAATTCACTTTCGCCGGTTCCAATGTAAATGATATCAGGATTTGATTCCGCAATACCGATAGCGCCTACTGAAGAACAATGCATCTGGCTGTCCGTTACAGGCACCCAACTGAATCCACCATCGGTTGTTTTCCATAATCCGCCACCAGTAGCTCCGAAATAATATTCATTCTTTCTTTTGGCAGTGCCTGCCACGGCGGTTGACCTTCCGCCCCGGAAAGGGCCGATATTGCGGTATTTTAACCCTTTGAAAAAATCAGCTTCCCTGGCTGCAAGATTATTTACATCTGCTGTTTTAAATGTTGTACCGGCACTGGTTTGTGCCTTTACATCCGCTACTTTCAACAGGCATGTCGTTAATAAAATACAGTAACTGGCCAGTAATATGATTTTGTTTTTTTTCATTTCCTGATTATTGGTTCTACTATCAATTTTTTGAAGCACCAAGGTAATTAGCTTAGTTTGATGCATAATCATATTAATTAAAATGCTTTTTTAATTACGGTAATCTTCTTCAATTCAGTGATTTGTTTATCAAGGTCGGCAGAAAGCTGCTTTGAAATTTCGTAAGACGCTGCTGTTGGTTTTGAATCGCCCGTTTCAACACTTCTCCAGAGAGCGGCGATACGATTGTTTATTTTGATGGGAAAGTTTAACGGATCCTGGCCACTCTGGTTCCTTACCTGGTAAAGAGCTTCTTCAATAGTTGTAAGTTGCGCTAACAATTTCTGATCAGTGGCTGCTTTTATCTTTTTATTCTGGATGGTTGCTTTTATTGCTCTTATCTGAACCACTGATTCATTTGCCTGGCTTACCTTGTCTCTTAGTTCCATCGCCAGTTTAAACTGTTCTTTCATATCCGCAATTGATACATTCTTTAATCGGGGATCTGCTTTTATTTCAAAAGGTTCCGTAAATGTTTGTCCGCCTGCAGTAAATTTTATGGAATACTTGCCCGGCACCGCGAGAGGGCCGTTCTGCGGACGTGCTCCCCACATGATCATTCCGGGAAAATCTGTTGCTCCGGGGTAGCGGAGGTCCCATTCGAACTGGTTGATACCGGCTGCTACGCCGGGAGGTCTTTGTATTCTTACCGGTCCGTCTTCTGCTTCTTCAGGGGCTACAGCTGTGCTGTCTATTCTTGCACGCCGTCCACCGGCTCTAGCGGTAGCATCGTTCATTGCAGTTGAATCTTTAGTTTTAGCTGCTGCAAGAGCTGCCGCTGATTTTCCTGTGAATGATTTTATCAGCTTACCGGTTGAATCGAGCAGGTCTGCTTTTACGGAATCAACGCCTGCAGGCAGGTAGTATTGAAACAAGGCATTCTGTACTCTTCTTACAGCATTGCTTGGTTTGAATAGCATAATTTTATCCGTCGTCATGTCTGGTTTGTACTCACGCAACGGGCCAATTTCATCCAGTACATAAATAGAGCGGCCATGAGTGCCCACTACCAGGTCGTTATCCGTAACTACAAGATCGGAAACCTGTGTATTAGGCAGGTTCAATTGTAGTGATTGCCAGTTTTTTCCATCATCAAAAGACACATATACGCCATGTTCGGTTCCTGCATATAACAATCCGGGCTTTCTAATATCTTCTCTTACGGAA
>CAXSIE010000624.1:0-1633 GCA_964237295.1 uncultured Flavihumibacter sp.
CTTAATGACATTGCCCGAAGGGGTGATATGATTCTACATCCAATAGCTATCATGTCACCCCTTCGGGGTTTTGCACTCAACTTTATAATTATTCTATAATCATGTCAGCCCTTCAGGCTTATATGGAAACAACATGGCAATTTGTTATGCTATCACCCCCCGGTAAATTAATATCAATAAAATTATCCCGGCGATGATGCGGTAATAACCAAATAATTTAAAGCCATGCTTCTGCAGGTATTCAATAAAAAATTTAATGGCGATCATTGCCACAATAAATGCAACAAGATTACCCACCAACAACAATTTGATTTCTTCGGCATGAATGATCTTATATCCTTTCAGCAATTTATAACCGGTGGCTGCGCACATGGTAGGTACTGCCAGGAAAAATGAAAATTCAGCGGCAAGCTTGCGGGTTAACTTCTGTTGCATACCCCCTATGATAGTGGAAGCACTCCTGCTAACTCCCGGAATCATAGCAATACACTGCCATACGCCAATCATAAATGCGCGGAAATAAGGAATGTTTTCTTCTTTATCAATTGTGTGTGTAGTAAATACTTTGTCGATAAACAATAGGATGATGCCACCCACCAATAAGGTTATAGCCACGGTAGTAGGACTTTCAAGCAACTGGTCAATCTTGTCTGAAAATAAAAAGCCTAATAATAATGCGGGAGCTACGGCAACAATCAGCTTTAAATAAAAATGCCAGCTTTTGAAATCGAAAAATTTTTTCCAGTACAAAACCACCACTGCCAGTATCGCTCCCAGTTGTATGGCCACTTCAAATAATTTAGTGAACGCATCTTTTTCAATATGCAATAAAGAACTGGTAATAATCATGTGCCCGGTAGAGGAGATAGGAAGGAATTCAGTAATGCCCTCAACGATTGCAATAATAACAGCTTCAAAAATATTCATAAACGGGTTAGTTGGCTTTGTATAATAATGTTAATAATAATGTTAGTAATATAAAAAAAGCGATGCTGAACATCGCTATAATAATAAGCACTGTATAATAATTAACTGGCTTTTGGTTTTTTAAAGATGGCAAATACCTGGAGGCCCAATCCAATTACTATCAGGATGGGCGCGATAGTAATGCGTGTAGTGCTGTAAACTTCTTTCTGATCAAATATTTTAGGGTCATTGCTTTTACCACCGCTCATGATCATCATTCCAATTATAATAACAACAAGTCCTGCCAGCATCAGCAGGTAATTTTCCTTATGAAAAAGCGGATTCTTATCAGGATGACCTATTGGCGGATTCGATGGGGCAGGTCTGTTAATAATTGTATTTGCAGTGATGGGACTTTTAACAGTTGTTTTTTTTTCAATCATTTTCTATGATTTATCGCGCAATGTAAATAATAATGTTTTCGAAAAAAATTTAAGCGTTAGCTGAAAGTTGATTATGTTAATAAAGATCGTCTAATTTCATTTTAAGATATTTTATAACACTGCGGTGCGTACTGAACAATGAGATCAGCATTCCCAAGATAATGATACCGGCAGCTAATAAGCCCAGCCATAGAGGATCCCGCATTGCTTTCAGTTCGGGAAGCAGGTTTTCGGCAGAAAATACTAATGCCAGAATACCCGCTAAAGCAATCACTCCACTGATA
>CAXSIE010000624.1:1643-2626 GCA_964237295.1 uncultured Flavihumibacter sp.
TCCATTGGTTTGGCGATAAACCACCTGGTGGCACCCACCATCTGCATGGTTTTAATCAGGAAGCGGTTACTGAACATTGCCAGTTTAATGGTATTATCAATCAAAACAATTACCACTACGCATAAAACAACGGCGATGCCCAGTAAGATCAGGCTTACTTTCCGTAAGTTCATGTTTAGGTTATTCACAAGTGATTTGGGATATTGTACATCACTTACACCTATATTCTGTTCAAGGTCTTTTTGAATGGCAGGTAAGCTGTCACTATCAACATACTGGTTTTTCAGGTTAAAGTCAATGCTTGCCTGCAAGGGGTTAACTTCCAATACAGCTTTCCAGTCTTCGTTACCATCAGCAAGAAATTTTTGTTTAGCCATTTCCTTGGTCACATACCTGTACTTTTTTACATATGGTTTTGCAGCTATGTACTGAACCAGTGACGAGCTGTCTTTAGCCGAAATATTTTCTCTCAGGTATACTCTTAACTCTACATTCTCTTTAAAGTAATCACCCAGTTTATTAGCATTGATAACGATCCAGCCTAGTATTCCAAGTATGAACAATACAAGGGAAACTCCCAGTATTGCCATAAAATAGGAGGGTTGCGAACGTTTGGCTGAACCTTTTCCGATTTCCGTCATGTATGGATATATTTAGCGTTAGAAGCTATTTGGAACGGGCAAAAATAATGGAATTATAGGTCGAATGCGTATTTTTGTCCTCCTCTTAACGATTGCATGGCAGAAATATTTCAAAGTTATAGGCGTAAGTTGGACCTAACCAGGCAATTTTAAGTCTTCTTTAGCAATTATTAGTATAACTGTTCAGGCAGCTTGGTAAAGCGTTAATTAAAAAATAACAGATCGTAACATTGTGCTTTTAAATGAAGCCAAAGCATTATGAGCACTCTTTAACAAGAGGTAATCAATTAAAGAAATCAAAGCAGGCATGGAGTATAATTTTAAAAGTATTGAACAAAAATG
>CAXSIE010000625.1:0-2625 GCA_964237295.1 uncultured Flavihumibacter sp.
AGGCAACAGTAAAAACAGCCAATGGCAATATAACGCTGGAGGCGGAAATCGTGTTAAGCGCTATTGGTGTTACTGCAAATCTGGAAGGGATCGGCCTGGAAGAAACCGGTGTAAAAACCGATAAAGGAAGAATTGTAGTGGATAAGTTTTATAATACCACCGTACCTGGTATTTATGCCATCGGTGACTGTGCTCCCGGACAAGCATTGGCGCACGTGGCTTCCAAGGAAGGCATTATCTGTGTGGAGAACATTGCCTATAATGAAAAGAAATTCAACCACCAACCAGAAGGACTTGATTATAACAATGTGCCGGGATGTACTTACTGCACACCGGAGATCGCTTCGGTGGGTTACACCGAGGCTGCTGCCAAGGCTGCAGGTTACGAAATCAAAGTGGGTAAATTTCCATTGAGCGCTTCCGGAAAAGCCAGCGCAGCGGGTGCTACGGAAGGCTTTGTAAAAGTTATATTTGATGCGAAATACGGTGAATGGCTCGGTACGCATATGATCGGCTATAATGTAACGGAGATCATTGCTCAAACTGTTACCGCACGAAAGCTGGAAACTACCTACCATGAAGTGCTGAACAGCATCCATCCTCACCCTACTATCAGTGAAGGTATTAAGGATGCTATTGAAGTAGCCTATGGAGAAGCGATTCATTTGTAAGTTTATATAACCACAGCACATGAATTCTTTATCGTAGAAACTAATACTTCAAAGTTTACGTTATGTAGGAAAATCCCTACTTATGAAAAAACTTTCAGTAATCATTGTATCGATGGCTATCCTATCTGCTGCCTATTCACAAGAAAACAATTTTTCTGAACACAAAAAAAGTATTGCCCTGAAATTTGCTCCGGCCGGTCTAGCCGTTGGAAAGATCACTTTCGGTGGTGAATACAACTACAGGAACAGGAACTCATTTACATTTTTAGCAGGCGTTCCTTTTGATAAAACGAACACAGTTAATTATGATGGAATGAAAAGTGACGTAACCTCACATGCTTTCTCTTTAATGGCCGGTTACCGCCATTACCTGGGACGTAAAACTATGAGCGGGTTTTATATTGAACCCTATGTGAAATATTTGAAACAGGATGCTAACGGTTTAATAAAAAAAGAACTGCAGGGGCAAACTGCCATATTTGATACGCATGCACATTACGAAGGCATCGGAATCGGTGCCCAGCTTGGCGTTCAGATCATGATCGCAAAAAGAGTGGCATTCGACTTTTTCCTTATAGGACCAGAGGCTAATTCTTCTAAAGCTTCCACCTTATCAACAGATATCACAGACAACCTTGCATGGAGTTACGCCGATGCGCAACAGGCAGAAAACGACATCAAAGAGAATTTAAAAGACATCCCGGTTATCGGTAATAAGATCGGCGTAAAAGTAGATACCAACAAAAAAACAGTTGCTACAAACTATTCAGGTTTCATGCCCGGCTTTCGTGCAGGAGCCTCTATCGGAATCAGGTTTTAGTTAATTATCAATGATTAATAATTAACGGACAATTGCAATCTTGTTCCTTGTAGTTACTAACTTCAATAGTTGCAACTTACCGTTATCAATTAATCATTAACCATTAATCATTAACCATTAAAATGTCTTCCATCTGGGAACTGGAAAGTTTTTATGCTCCGCAAGATGTTATTATCGCCGGCGGCGGATTTGCAGGATTATGGAGTGCCTACCATCTTAAAAAACTGTATCCCGATCTTAAGATCCTTATAATTGAAAAAAACCTTTTTCCTACCGGAGCAAGTACCCGAAATGCTGGATTCACATCCCTTGGCAGTGTAACGGAACTAATGGCTGATACCAAGGTTTCAGGCAAAGAAAAAATGCTTGAAGTGGTAGCAATGAGGTATGAAGGACTGAAAAAGATAAACAAGGTTTTCAGCGCAGGGGAAATCAATTATAAACAATATGGTGGGTATGAACTTATATCACAAAAGCAATACACCTCTAAAAAGCAGCTTCAGCATGATATTGAATGGCTCAATGATGCCCTTCAGAAAACAATCGGGCATAAAAATATTTTTAAGCTTGCGGATAAAAAAATCAGGCGCTTTGAATTACAGCAAACGGATCACTTGATTGAGAACAAACTTGAAGGACAATTACATCCCGGCAAAATGATGCAGGCGCTTATTCAAAGATTGCAGGCTACCGGTGTAAAAATGATGACCGGCATTGAATTAAAAACACATGAGGAAGTGAATGGCAACATAGTAATTCACACTAATGCTCCTGTTTGCCTGACTGCTTCGCAATTACTTATCTGCAACAATGGTTTTGACAGTGATTTGCTACCGGAAACTTATGTTGTTCCGGCACGCGGACAGGTATTGGTTACCTCGCCTGTAAAAGAATTATCACTAAAAGGAGCTTTTCATTATGATGAGGGTTTCTATTACTTCCGCAACCTTGGTAACAGGGTATTGCTGGGAGGTGCCCGTAATAAAGCTTTCAATGAAGAACAAACAAAGGAGCTTTCCCTATCTAACATTATTCAGCAGGAATTGGAGCTTTTTTTAAGGGAGGTGATCCTGCCCGGAAAAGAATATACCATCGAGCACCGATGGAGCGGCATCATGGGAATGGGAACAGCCA
>CAXSIE010000626.1:0-2622 GCA_964237295.1 uncultured Flavihumibacter sp.
CTAAGGCTTCCATATCAAAGCCTTCCATTGCAAATTTTTTGTAAGCACTCGTAAAAATAACAATAGGCTTGACACGTAAAGAATTCACCAGTTCAATGCCTGAGATTTCCGGCATGTTAATATCAACAAACATCAGATCTACCGGATTATTCTGCAAAAATGATGCAGCCTGGCTGGCATTATGGAAAGTATTCACAAGGTGCAATGATGAGAATTTGGATGTATAAAATTCGATTAACTCCAAAGCTATTGGCTGGTGATCTATCGCAATGCATTTAATTTGCATAAATTAATTTTAGTATTTATTAATAACTGAAACTACCATATTGTTAATGCCTGGTTAACCGGTTTGCATGCCCCATACATTATAATTTCATAGATGTAGTTGCACTTAAAAAGGGTTGGGTTAATCAATTCTTAAATGTAGTAAGGAGGGATAATATGGTTTCCATTTTTTTATTACAGGTATTATATTACATTATAAATATTAAACTCTTTCAGGATTGTTATGTCATATGCTGTTCATTAAAAATATGGTTTACCCAACCATTTTATTTGTTTTATACATCTAATCTTTAAATAGGCGCATAGTACTTGAAAAAAACGGAAAGCATCATACAAGGTTGTATCAAATGGGATCGTTATGCCCAGACGCAATTGTATGAATTGTTTGCTGATAAGATGTTTGCAGTATGCTTAAGGTATTCCAGAAATCGCGAGGAAGCTGAAGAAACCCTGCAGGAAGGGTTTATGAAAGTATATAAATTCATTCACCAGTATAAATCTTCCGGTTCTTTTGAAGGATGGATCAAAAAGATTATGGTGAACAGCTGTCTGGAAAAATACCGCAGCAGGCCCCAGATGCATGTGATAATGGATATTGAAATGGTTCCGTTTGAAGATATAGACAATGAAGATATTCTCAACAGGCTGGGTATTAAAGAATTGCTGAAAATGATCCAGTTATTACCACCGGCTTACAGGATGGTTTTTAATTTGTATGTTTTTGAAGGAATGAAGCACCGGGAAATTGCAAACGAATTAGGCATTTCTGAAGGCACTTCAAAATCTAACTTGTCCGATGCAAGAACTTTATTAAGAAAAGCAATCAATAAGAACAGTGAAGTTGCAATAAAAAATGTCAAATATTTATGAATGAAAATCGACACGATAAGGTGCCTTCACATAATATAGATGATCTCTTCAGGTCTGCAATTGAGCCGTTACTGGAAGCGCCATCAGCAGCGGTTTGGGAAAATGTTGAAAAGGATCTTGACCGGTATAATATCATCAGTATAAAAAGAAAATATAATAATTTTAAAAAGATCGCTATCGCTTTAGTGCTTGTCTTATCGTCAGCTCTCATATACGAGTTTCAAACCCAACCCCGAGCTTACCATAACGGAACGGCAGGTAATAAAAATATAAATGATACCCTTTCAGGAAGTAGTCTTGTTGAAAATAAAAACGTAACAAAAAAAGATGTAAGTGCTTCGGAAAAGCCGGGTCTTCAATTACCATCAAATAATCAACAAACGACTGTTACTGCAGAACAAGTGGTGATTCCATCAATAGAAAAACAGGATTTTGAAAAGCCTTTGCAGCAAGGGTATAAAACAACAGGAAAGAAGATGGAAGATAAACTGTTCAGGAGGTCTTATATAAGCGGAGTTCAGGAAGATAAATTCTCATCAAAAAAAAATCCTGAATTAACCAACAGTTATGTACCAGTGAACCTTAAAAGTGCTTCAGAAGGGTATGCATTCTCCAGATTTCCATCAGCTATAGATTTGCTTAAGTTTGAAAATGGTGTCACCCGCCAACACAATGTAGCCTTGGCTATTTCCAATTACAATCATTCACCTGTTGAAAATATTGCCGGCATTAATGGTTTGGCCGATTTTGCAAAAAGATATGTAAAGCCATCAAAAAAGCATTCATCCGTTTCATTGAGCCTTATATTTTCACCTGATTTTACATCAAGACTTGTGAAAGCAGACTGGCCTGTTAATCGTGAGGATAACAGGGATGAAATCAGAAAGAGCGAACGTTATGGCTTTTCTTATTCATTGGGGGCATTAGTAGATTATAAACTTAATAAGCATTGGTTAGTTCAATCCGGCTTTACCCTTTCGAGGGCTGTAATAAATATTGATCCCAAATTTATTTTTGCGAGGCCAGATGATCTGGGAGATATGAAATATAAGTTTAACTCTTCATCCGGTTATTCGTATCTGTCTCCGCATACTATTTCCCGGCCTGCTTTTGGTGATAGCCTGCATGCTTTTGGTTCCACAGGTTCACTGCTGTATGTAAGTATTCCTGTTAACGTTAAATATAAAATAACAAGGAAGAAGCTTGATTATTATGCATCAACCGGCATCGCCGCTAATGTACTTATTAAAGATAAGATAGAGACATCACTTGTTAAAGGAGGTAACTATGAAGATGCGGTTAACCGTGATATCAGAGGATTGAAACCAATATATTACAGCGCTTTGCTTTCAGCAGGTGCCTCATATAATTTTAATAATACGCTTGCTGTCAGTTTTAGTCCGACAGCGCGCCTGGCATTGACATCGATTAATAAGGATGCGCCGGTAAAATCTTACCAGCAATCAT